>NZ_JBEAJG010000029.1:0-219938 GCF_040065235.1 Klebsiella sp. GB_Kp047
CTTATCCGGGCTACCGGGTGATGCGGCTATTTGTCGGGTGGCGGCTTACGCTTGACCCGACCTACATATACTAATAACCGCTCCGTTCGTAGCCCCGCTAAGCGTAGCGCAAGCGGGGGAATCCCATCGGCAGCAGGTTACCGCCAGGCGGCGAACTGCTCATCGTCGAGGTAGGCCTCGACCAGGGTTTTCGCCAGCGACCAGGAACCGATCAGCGGGTGCGCCATCAGCGCCCGCACCGCCAGCGACTTATCCTGCTGCAGGATCGCCGCAACCGCCAGCCGCTCATACTCTTTCACGCAGGAAATCATATTTTTCTGCGCCGTCGGCACCTTCACCGGCGTTACCGGCTTGAGACCCTCCCGGCTCAGGTCGCAGCTGATCTCAATCACGTCGTCAGGGCGCAAAAAGTCGAGCGTGCCATTATTCTGGATCGACACCACGATCCGCTTGGTGGTGGTGCTGTTCACCGCTTCCAGAATATCCAGCGCCACCCCGGCATAGCCGCCGGTGTCCGGCTCTTCGATAAACTGCCGCAGCGTCAGCGGCTCGCGGGTATGAAATTTCTCCTGCCGGGATTCGTTCTGCATATAGCTGTTTTCCCGGCGAAGGTAGTGTTGCATCCAGATATTGAAGGCGGCTTCCGGCTGCGTTCTGGCATCCACGGTGCGCAGCGCCTGGCGCATCTCCTGATTGATACGGGCGATCTGCTCCCCGCGCGTTTCGCCTGCCCCCTGAATCGCCTTCAGCGCCTCGTCGCGATAGTAATAATAATAGAGATATTCGTTGAGTAACTGGTTATCGCACAGCCGCACCAGTTCGGGTGAGAAATACTGCATCGCGGTCTTCTGGTACAGCGCCGGGCTGGCGATCAGCCGCTCGGTCACCGCTTCCCCGCGCACGGTGAAGTGGGTAAACCAGGAGAAATGGTTCAGCCCATAGCATTCCACGCTCAGGTCGCGCTCCTCACAGCCGAGGATCGCCGGCAGCTCACGAATCAGCTCGGAGGGGGCATCGCAGATCCCGTAGACCCGACGCTTAAAGCCGGACTTAACGATCGCTTCCGTCACCAGGCCTGAGGGGTTGGTAAAGTTAAACAGAATGGCGTCTTCGGCGGCATGCGCTTCGATCAGCCGGCAATAGTCGAGGATCGCCGGGATCGAACGCATGGCCATCGCGAAGCCGCCGGCGCCGGTGGTCTCCTGGCCGAGGGTGTTATGTTGCAGCGCAATGCGCTCGTCGCGAATACGGCTTTCATCACCACCGACCCGCAGGGTGGTAATAATATAATTAGCGTTTTGCAGCGCCGCGACCGGGTCGGTGGTGGTCGTGAAATGAATATCCGGGCGAATGGTCGTAAATACATAGCGGGCAATTTCGCCGAATATCGCCAGATTATCTGCAGAGTTATCGAGAAAAACCACCTCCGTTAAACCAATGCGGTGAGCATTATATGCCAGAGATTTCGCTAAAAATGCAGAGCGAACGCCGCCCCCGCCTAATACGGTTAATTTCATACAAACTCCTCATTAATTTTCTGCTAACCAGTTATCAACCCGGGAACGTACCTGTCCCACTTTTACGCCATAAATAACCTGAACCTCATTGCGATTGCGCACTACGCCGTTGGCGCCAGTATTTTTTAATTGCGCGTCATCAACCCGCGCCATATCGCGCACGGCCACGCGCAGGCGGGTAAAACAATTATCGACGGAGAGAATATTCTCCTTGCCCCCGAGACCGCGGATAATGTCATCGGTGACCGACTGCGGCTGCACGACTTTCTGGCGATACTCCGCTTTGCTGTAGAGCTTCACGTTCTCGTCATCTTCCCGGCCCGGCGTTTTCAGATTCAGCTTCACCACCAGAGTGCGGAAAATCACGTAGTAGACGGCGAACTGGCCGATACCGATAAGGACATATCCCGGCCAGCGCGTTAAGGAGACCGGTAGCGGCAGGTTATAGATCAGAAATTCGATC
Source organism: Klebsiella sp. GB_Kp047 (assembly GCF_040065235.1). Taxonomy (NCBI): domain Bacteria; kingdom Pseudomonadati; phylum Pseudomonadota; class Gammaproteobacteria; order Enterobacterales; family Enterobacteriaceae; genus Klebsiella; species Klebsiella sp. GB_Kp047. Next base: position 1,981 of record NZ_JBEAJG010000029.1, read on the forward strand.
AGGCCCGAGGCTCCCCAGGGGCGTACGGTGAAGAGGTCGCAAATGGCCTGCGAGGCGGCGGTTAACGTCGCATGGATCACCCACAGCAGCGGCGAGACAAACAAGAAGGTGAACTCAATCGGCTCGGTGATGCCAGTCAGCATCGAGGTGATAATTGCCGGCAGCAGAATCGCCTTGGCCATCACTTTTTTCTCCGGCTTCGCGGTGTGGTAGAACGCCAGCGAGGCGCCGGCCAGGCCGAAGATGGTGGTCATCCCTTGCTGTGAGAAGCGTAGGGCCTCATTCATCACCGGGGTCAGATCCGGATGGCGCATATAGGCGAGAAAAATGGCCTGGGTACCGGAGACCACCTGACCGTCCACGTTCAGGGTGCCGCCAATCTGGGTGAGCTGGAAGGGTGACCAGACAAAATGGTGCAGGCCGGTCGGGATAAGAAATTTTTCAAAGAAACCATAGACGAAGACCCCGGCGACCCCGGCATTTTTCATAAAGCCGGTGAGGGCGGAGATGCCGTGGGTCATAAACGGCCAAATCCAGGTAAAGGCGATGGCGTAGAAGATAACCACCGGCGTCATCGCCACCAGCGTCAGCTTGGCGCCGCCGTACATCGACAGCGCGCCGGGCAGCTCAATGGTAGAGACTTTATTGTGCACCCACGCGATAGTGCAGCCGAGAATAATGCCAAGGAAAACGCCCATATCCACCACTACAAAGCCCAGCAGTTGGGTTTGCCCGGTGCCATAATATTCACCGTTAATTTTTTCGGCGAGTCCGTGGGTGTGTTCCAGCCAGGAGTGGTTGGCGCCAAGAAACATAATGAAGCACATCACCGCAACCAGCGCGACTTCGGTTTTTTTATCTTTTGCCAGGCCATAGCTAATACCGACGCAAAATAATAAGCCGAGGTTGCCAAATAGAGGCCAAAAGGTGTCGCCGAGCATCTGCCCAAGCTGGTGCAGGAAACTGGTTTCAGCTATTAATGTCGGATTAGTTAATACTGAACTGAGGGCCAGAATTAAGCCAATGACCGGCAAGAACAATACGGCGCCGATCATGGCCCGGGAGAATTTTTGCATATTCTCCAGAATACGCTGACGTATTTCAGGCATGATTGATCCTTTTATATTTTTGTAGGTACAGGGAGCGGTTTGTTTTTATCGACTTCCAGTATTTTGGTTATAGCAACTCTGATATTTGAAAGGAACCAGTAGCGGTAAATAGGCACAGATAGCCGCTTATTGCACACAGGTTTCAGAATGCTTGCAGACTCCCTCCCTGAAAGGGAAAGGGCGTAGCCAGAGCGGAGTGTTTGCAGAGAAGCGTTCCCTCTCCCCGTGGGGGAGAGGGTGATGGGGCATCGCTAGGGCGTGACGGGAGTGGGCGTTGGCGCGGCGGGGGCGGTATTGACCTCGCCGTTGCGCATCGTTTGCGCCACCTGCTGTTTCTCCATATTCACGGCGCTAAGCTGTGCGTTGACCGTCGGCTTGAGCGGGGCATCGGCCTGCACGCTGCCGCTGGCGGTCAGCTGGAGATTGCCATCCCCGCTAATGGGGAGCGAAGGCCAGCCCCAGGCCTGCAGAATATTCAGCGGCACGCCGCGGCCGTTCAGGCTCAAATTGACCTGGCGCTGCGGCAGCTGGGATACGGCGGCGGTGGCCTGCAGAATGCCGCGCTCGGTGAAGGCGCTGAGCTCAGTGATATTGACCGTCGACGCCGTGGCGCTCAGCTTGAGTGAAGGGCGACGCACGTCAATTCGGTTAAAGGTCGCCGCCGCGGCGTTCAGCGTCGCGCTACCGTTCCACACCCCCCAGCTGCCGTTTTTCACCAGCTGAAGCTCGCCGCCATAGCCATCGAGAGCGGTAATTTGCCATGGGAAGGCTGGGTCCACATCGATGATCAGGTTGCGGCTGGCGCTGAATTTTTTCAGCGTCAGGCTTTGCAGCCAGGCCGGCAGCGGGGCCATCCACAGTGGCTTCCAGTTCGCCGGCAGCGTGTACTCCAGCCCGGCGAAGGCGGTGTCGTCAAGCACCAGCGCGTTACCGGCGCGCAGCCAGTTGCCGGAGGTTCGCACCATGCCGCCCTCCCAGCGCGAGGAGAACTGGCGCAGGGCAATACCCTGGGGTGAAAATTCGGCATTCAGGATCGGGTCGAAAAAGTGCAGCGAGCCGTAGATAAATTCGCTGGCATTCATCGACAGCGCGCCGTCCTGGCTCTGCCAGCCGCCGTGACTGAGCGTCAGGTTGCGCAGGCTCAGGTCAAGGTCGGTTACCGCCCAGTCCGGCCCCTGCAGGCGGGCGTCGGTGATATCCAGGCGGCCAATCTGCAGAGAGGGGACCGTGGTTAACGGCGCGAAAAAGTCGGCCAGCGAGGCGGCGCTCTGCAGTCGGATCTCATTGAGCTGCAGGTTATCCACCAGCCAGCTGCCGTCGGCGCTGCGTTTCGCATTGCCGGTTAAGGTGCCGCGGGCGACATCGGCGCCGAGGGTGGAGAGGGTGACCTCGCCCTGATCAATCTTGCCCTGAATCAGAACATTGCTGGCTTCGACGCCATTGAGCGTCATCGAGCCCGCGCTCATCTGGATCTGCGCCGTTTTCGCCAGCACATTGCCTGCCTCCGGCGCCCATGGGCTGACGCCGCCAGTGACGCGCTGCGCGCTGAGCGCCCAGCCGGTTTCCGGACTATTGAAGGCCATATTGCGCAACATTAGCCGGTCTGCAGCGAACGGCAGGTCGGCAGAGTGGGGTGACAGATTCAGGGTGCCGTCGTTAAGGACAATCTCATCCGCATGCAGCGGGTCGCTAAACTGGCGGGTGCTGAAGCCAATATCGACCGTTTTCGCCACCAGGGTTGCCGGCTTGCCTTTCCGGCCAAAGGTGACGTTTTGCAACTGCACATGAAGAGGGGAGGAGAAATCGTGGTCCATCGCATCGAAGGAGACCTGCCAGCCGGTGCCATTGCTGAGCCAGGCGCTGGCCTGGCGGGCGCCCCAGTAGGTTTGCAGCAGGAACCACGCGCCAACGATGACGAGCAGCAGAGCGACTAGCAGCCAGAGAATCAGCTTTCCAAGAAATTTCATGGTCTTCCATTCTGTGAGATGCACATAACCGTGTTATGCCCGATTTATGCGCACTTCTCAAGGCAGGCGTGGTTTATTTCCGTGACGGGGCAGGCGGTGGAGGGCAGCGCCAGGGTGCCCCGGCCGATGGCACGACCGGGACGCGTTAAATCAGGCTTTTTCTGGCGGGAAAATTAAATTCAGAACAATCGCCGTGATACCGCCGGCGGCGATACCGGAGGAGAGCAGATTCTTCAGCCAGTCCGGCGCGAACTGCAGGATCAACGGCTGCTGCGACACGCCGAGGCCCACCGCCAGCGACAGGGCGATAATCAGGATCGCCCGGCGATTCAGCGGCTCGCGGGAGACGATGCGCACGCCGGACGCGGCGATGGTGCCGAACATCACCAGCGTGGCGCCGCCGAGCACTGGCTCAGGGATATGCTGTACGAAGCCGCTCACCGCCGGGAACAGCCCGAGGACGATCAGCATCAGCGCCACCACAAAGCCGACGTAGCGGCTGGCGACGCCGGTCAGCTGGATCACGCCGTTGTTCTGGCCGAAGCAGGAGTTCGGGAAGGTGTTGAAGACCGCGGACACAAAGGAGTTGAGGCCGTTAGCCAGCACGCCGCCTTTCAGGCGCTTCATATACAGCGGACCCGAGACCGGCTGTTCGGAGACGTCGGAGGTGGCGGTGATATCGCCGATGGTTTCCAGGGAGGTGATCATAAACACCAGCATCAGCGGCAGCAGCAGGCTCCAGTCAATGCCGAGGCCATAGTAGAGCGGCGTCGGGACGGTGATGAGGCTGCTGTTGGTCGGGGCGGTGTTGGCCGGCAGCATATCGAGGAACCACGCCGCCAGATAGCCCGCCGCCATGGCAATCACCAGCGAAGCGATGCGCAAATAGGGATTACGCTGGCGGTTGAGAATGATGATCAGCGCCAGCACGATGCCCGCCAGCAGCAGGTTCTTCGGCGCGCCGAAGGTATGGTCGGCCATCGCCGCGTAGCCGCCGCCGATGGAGGTCAACCCAACCTGAATCAGCGACAGGCCGATGATCATCACCACCACGCCGGAGACCAGCGGGGTAATGATGCGGCGCGCGAGGTGCAGGACGCGGGAGAGGACCATTTCCGTGCAGCTGGCCAGCATCAGGGTGCCGAACAGGGCGGCCATCATCGTCGGGACGTCGGCGCCGCCGGTTTTCAGCGCGGTGCCGCCCATGATCAGCGGGGCGACAAAGTTGAAGCTGGTGCCCTGGATGGAGAGCAGTCCGGAACCGACCGGGCCCCAGGCTTTGATCTGAATAATGGAGGCCACGCCGGAGGCGAACAGCGACATGCTGATGATATGTTGGGTATCTTGCGCCGGGAGACCGAGAGCCTGGCAGATTAATAGCGCCGGGGTGATCACCGCGACAAACATCGCCAGCAGGTGCTGGAAGGCGGCGAACAGGGTTTGCGGTAGGGGCGGGCGATCTTCGAGGCGGTAAATTAATTCGCTGGCTGGTTTATGCGCAACCGGTTGCGCATTTTCTGACTCTGCGGTGTTAACGGACATCACAAGCAATCCCAAGGTGGCAAAGCGGGAATTTTATCGGACTGTAGACCAAAAGCAAACGTTTGCCAGCGTTTGCCCATAAAAATTTATGCTGTGAATATGCGCAACGAGATTATTAACATTTTGTATGCTAAATCGCATCATTCAGGATACAAAATATCTTTTTCTGTCATTTTTTCCGCCGTTCTGCGTAAAATCCCCCTCTGCCTCCTCATGAAGAGAAGCTAAAGACACCAGGAATATCGTCGCGTGTGAATGGATCATGCGCCCATAAGGAGCTTTTTATGTTTCATCTCGATACCTATCGACGCTCGTTGCCGCAACGCTTGTGCTATTACTCGGCAGAAAACTCGTCCAAACCGTACCCCTCCTCAAGAAATACACCATTCCTGAACCTGTTGCCGGCGGTCTGCTGGTGGCGCTGGCGCTGCTGGTGCTGAAAAAAAGTATGGATATCGATATTGATTTCGATATGAGCCTCAAAGATCCGCTGATGCTGGCGTTCTTCGCCACCATCGGTCTGAACGCCAACCTGGCCAGCCTGCGGGCTGGCGGCAAGGTACTGGGTACCTTTCTGATTGTGGTGGTTGGTCTGTTGCTGCTGCAGAACGCCCTCGGTATCGGCATGGCGAAGCTGTTGGGCCTGGATCCGCTGATGGGTCTGCTGGCCGGTTCTATTACCCTTTCCGGCGGCCACGGCACCGGGGCGGCATGGAGCAAGCTGTTCGTTGAGCGCTATGGTTTTGCCAACGCCACCGAGGTGGCGATGGCCTGCGCGACTTTCGGCCTGGTGCTCGGCGGCCTGATCGGCGGCCCGGTGGCGCGTTACCTGGTGAAACACTCTTCCTCGCCGGACGGGACGCCGGACGATCAGGTGGCGCCGACCGCCTTCGAAAAGCCGGACGTGGGGCGGGTGATCACCTCGCTGGTGCTGATCGAGAGTATCGCCCTGATCGCCATCTGTCTGACGGTGGGCAAGGTGGTTGCGCAACTGCTGGCGGGCAGTGTCTTTGAATTGCCGACCTTTGTCTGCGTGCTGTTTATCGGCGTGATCCTCAGCAACAGCCTGGCGCTGGCGGGGCTGTATCGGGTGTTCGATCGCGCGGTGTCGGTGCTGGGCAACGTCAGCCTGTCGCTGTTCCTCGCCATGGCGCTGATGAGCCTCAAGCTCTGGGAACTGGCTTCTCTGGCGCTGCCGATGATTATTATCCTGGCGGTGCAGGCGGTAGCGATGGCGCTGTATGCGGTGTTCGTCACCTATCGGATGATGGGTAAAAACTACGATGCCGCGGTGCTGGCAGCCGGGCATTGCGGGTTTGGTCTGGGGGCAACGCCGACGGCGATCGCCAATATGCAGGCAATTACCGACCGTTTCGGCCCGTCACATATGGCCTTCCTGGTGGTGCCGATGGTGGGGGCGTTCTTTATCGATATCGTCAACGCGCTGGTGATTAAGCTGTACCTGTTGCTGCCGATATTTGGTTGATAAAAAACCCGGAGGCGGTGCTGCGCACCTGTCCGGGCTACAAGATCGTGCTGTTTGGGGTTTTGTAGCCCGGCTAAGGCGTTTACGCCGCAAGCCGGGAATACCTCCACAATCTTACGCTTCGTCGTGCTCTTCCCACGCTAACGCGCGTTTCACCGCTTTCTTCCAGCCGCTGTAACGATAGTTACGCTCAGTGGTTTCAATCCCCGGGCGGAATTCACGCTCAATCACCGCTTTTTCCTGCAGCTCATCGAGGTTCTGCCAGAAGCCGACCGCCAGACCGGCCAGATAGGCGGCACCCAGGGCTGTAACTTCGCGCACTTCCGGACGCTCCACGCGGGTGCCGAGGATATCGGACTGGAACTGCATGAGGAAGTTGTTGGCCACCGCGCCGCCATCCACGCGCAGCGCATGCAGACGGATACCGGAGTCAGCCTGCATCGCTTCCAGCACGTCGCGGGTCTGATAGGCGATGGACTCCAGCGTCGCACGGATAATGTGGTTCGAGTTCACGCCACGGGTGAGGCCGAAAATCGCGCCGCGGGCATAGGGGTCCCAGTACGGCGCGCCAAGACCGGTGAACGCAGGCACGACGTACACGCCGTTGGTGTCCTTCACTTTGGTGGCGAAGTACTCGGAATCGAACGCATCGCTGATGAGCTTCATCTCGTCGCGCAGCCACTGAATGGAGGCGCCAGCCATAAACACCGCCCCTTCCAGTGCGTAGTTCACCTCGCCGCGCGGACCGCAGGCGATGGTGGTCAGCAGACCGTGAGTGGAGGTCACCGCTTTTTCGCCGGTGTTCATCAGCATAAAGCAGCCGGTGCCGTAGGTGTTTTTCGCCATCCCTTCCTTGACGCACAGCTGGCCGAACAGGGCCGCCTGCTGGTCACCGGCGATCCCGGCGATAGGAATGCGGGTCCCGCCTTTACCACCGATGTTGGTCTGGCCGTACACTTCGGACGACTTGCGCACTTCCGGCAGCATGGCGCGCGGAATATCCAGCGCGTCGAGCATCTTGTCGTCCCAGTCCAGGTCGTGGATGTTGAACAGCATGGTACGCGAGGCGTTGGTGTAGTCGGTGACGTGCACGCGACCCTGGGTCATCTTCCAGATAAGCCAGGTGTCCACGGTGCCGAACAGCAGCTCACCGCGCTTCGCACGCTCACGGGAACCTTCGACATGGTCGAGGATCCATTTCACCTTGGTGCCGGAGAAGTAGGGGTCCACCACCAGGCCAGTGGCCTTGCGGATATACTCCTCCATCCCGTCACGCTTGAGCTGCTCGCAGATCTCGGCGGTGCGGCGGCACTGCCAGACGATGGCGTTATAGATCGGTTTGCCGGTCTCGCGCTCCCACACCACCACGGTCTCACGCTGGTTGGTGATACCGATGGCCGCGATCTGATCGGAGTTGATATCCGCTTTGGCCAGCGCTTCGACCAGCGTCGAGCTTTGGGACGCCCAGATTTCCATCGGGTCGTGTTCAACCCAGCCTGGCTTAGGATAAATTTGTTCGAATTCTCGCTGGGAGACGCTGACGATATTGGCATCATGATCCATCACAACGGCCCGGGAGCTGGTAGTGCCCTGGTCAAGCGCAACGATATATTTTTTGTCGGTCATAGTCGGTGTCCCGTAGTCAGATTACAGCGAAGCTTTATGTTGAGTGGAGGAAGAGGAGGGGCTCTCTTGCTCTTCGTCCACGCAGGTGTCGCAAGGCAGGTGGCGGCCAATCAGCTTACGATAGCTGAACGCGCCCAGCGCCGCGCCGACCACCGGTGCGCACAGCGGCACCAGGAAATAAGGAATATCTTTACCGCCGGTGAAGGCGACGTCGCCCCAGCCGGCCAGCCAGGCGAAGGCTTTCGGGCCGATATCACGCGCCGGGTTCATGGCGAAGCCGGTCAGCGGTCCCATGGAGGCGCCAATCACCGCGATCAGCAGGCCGATCAGCAGCGGCGCCAGCGGGCCGCGCGGCACACCGTTGCCATCGTCGGTCAGCGCCAGGATGACGCCCATCAGGATAGCGGTAATCACCATCTCTACCGCGAAGGCCTGCACAAAATTGATATGCGGGTTCGGGTAAGTGGAGAAGATGCCAGCCAGATCAAGGCTTTCCACGCTGCCGCGTACCATATGGTGGGTGGTTTCATAATCGAGGAAAAGATTGTAATAAAGCCCGTAAACTAATGCCGCAGCGCAAAAGGCGCCAGCGAATTGCGAAATAATAAAAGGAACCACTTTGCGGCCATCGAAGCAGGCGAACAGCCAGAGCGCGATAGTCACCGCAGGGTTAAGGTGCGCACCGGATACCCCTGCGGTCAGGTAGATCGCCATGGCGACGCCCAGACCCCAGATGATGCTGATTTCCCATTGTCCGAAGCTGGCTCCCGCGACCTTGAGCGCAGCCACGCACCCAACGCCGAAAAAGATCAACAACCCGGTACCGAGGAACTCTGCGATGCACTGGCCTTTTAAGGTTGATGTTTGGCTCATAATCGAATCCTGAAGCGTGGTGATGATTATTGTATGTAGGGTGGTCACAGACGACCATATTGCCATGTAGGCATAGTGTTAATTTATCGTTAACGAGCAAAAACGAGAAATATCGAACTTCAAATGTGTGTAGCACGTCAAGAAAATGAGCGTTTTCGCGCCATTCGTGCGCATTAAGCGCGCTGCCGGAGCGTTTCACCTCGCATTTTGTTAACCATAATATTAACAATGGCTCATGAAGTACGAGCGAACTGCGCTGAAAGTACCAGGTAAAGACTGAAAAGTGTTGCAAACCGCAATCTGCGCGGCTTGCCGCTGGACAGGGGCGGCGGGGATTCATACAATCGACGATAACACCGCTATGTGCGCTAATTTTCGTTAAGGCGGGACCGCGTATACGAAACACCAGTTTCTATCAACGCCTTGCAAGTTCAGGAGAGGTATGACGATGTCATTAGAAGTGTTTGAGAAATTAGAATCTAAGGTTCAGCAGGCGATTGATACCATCACTCTGTTGCAGATGGAAATCGAAGAGCTGAAAGAAAAGAACAACACCCTGGTGCAGGAAGTTCAGAGCGCGCAGCATGGTCGTGAAGAGCTGGAGCGCGAAAACAGCCAGCTGAAAGAGCAGCAGCAGGGCTGGCAGGAGCGTCTGCAGGCGCTGCTGGGCCGCATGGAAGAAGTCTAATCGCTTCACGCCCTCTCCCGGCAGGGAGGGGGTGATCCTTATCCCTTCCTTTATACTCACAAGTTATAGCCAATCTTTTTTTATTCTTTAATCATTGAATCGCTTTCTGGCACGCTTAGCCCATCACAACACGACATAAAGAGAGCGGTGCGATGAATAAGTGGGGCGTAGGGTTAACTCTGTTGCTGGCATCCGCCAGCGTTCTGGCAAAAGATTTTCAGCTATTAAACGTATCTTATGATCCAACGCGCGAGCTGTACGAACAGTACAACAAAGCGTTCAGCGCGCACTGGAAGCAGGAGACCGGCGACAACGTGGTGATCCGCCAGTCGCACGGCGGCTCCGGCAAGCAGGCGACCTCGGTGATTAACGGTATTGAAGCGGATGTGGTTACGCTGGCGCTGGCCTACGACGTCGACGCGATCGCCGAGCGCGGCCGTATCGATAAAAACTGGCTGAAGCGCCTGCCGGATAACTCCGCGCCTTATACTTCCACCATCGTGTTCCTTGTCCGTAAGGGCAACCCGAAACAGATCCATGACTGGAACGACCTGATCAAACCGGGCGTGTCGGTCATCACCCCGAACCCGAAAAGCTCCGGCGGCGCTCGCTGGAACTACCTGGCGGCCTGGGGCTATGCCCTACATCAGAACCATGGCGACCAGGCGAAAGCCCAGGATTTCGTCAAGGCGCTGTATAAAAACGTGGAAGTGCTGGACTCCGGCGCGCGCGGTTCGACCAATACCTTCGTAGAACGCGGGATCGGCGATGTGCTGATCGCCTGGGAAAACGAAGCGCTGCTGGCGACCAACGAACTGGGCAAAGACAAGTTTGAAATCGTGACCCCGAGTGAGTCGATTCTGGCTGAGCCGACCGTTTCGGTGGTCGATAAAGTCGTGGATAAGAAAGGCACCCGCCAGGTGGCGGAAGCGTACCTGAAGTATCTCTACTCGCCGGAAGGCCAGGAGATTGCGGCGAAGAACTTCTACCGTCCGCGCGATCCGAACGTGGCGAAGAAATATGCTAATGAATTCCCGAAACTGAAACTGTTCACTATCGATCAGGAGTTCGGCGGCTGGACGAAAGCGCAGAAAGAGCACTTCTCCAACGGCGGCACCTTCGACCAGATTAGCCAGCGTTAATTCTCTTGTCCCTGCTTGCGCTACGCTTAGCAGGGCTACAGTTCTGCGCTGTGCGTAACCCGGGTAAGGCGCCAGACGCCACCCGGGAATCCCTGCTTGCACTAGGCTTAGCAGGGCTACAGTTCTGCGCTGTGCGTAGCCCGGGTAAGGCGCCAGCCGCGACCCGGAAAACGCTCCGCCCGTCATCTGTTTTCATTTAGTCATCAAATTACGTTACTCTTCCGCTTCAGGCTTAACAGGGAATGAAAATGAGAAGAGTAAGATACTTTTTGCTGGCGCTGCTGGTGGCGATCCTCGCGGCGCTGGCGGGCGGCTACTACTGGCTGCACTCTGGCAACCCGGACGCGTTGCGCAAGATTGTTCTGCAGCAGTGCGTCCCCCATCAGCAACAGCAGCAAAACCCGTCGCCGTGCGCCGAAGTGAACCTCAAGGGCGGCTATGTGCTGTTTAAAGATCGTAACGGCCCGCTGCAGTATTTGCTGATGCCGACCTACCGCATTAACGGCACCGAAAGCCCGCTGCTGTTGGATCCACTGACGCCGAACTTCTTCTGGCAGGCCTGGCAGGGGCGTGAGATCATGAGCCAGCACCACGGCGCGCCGGTTCCCGATAACGCGGTATCGCTGGCGATCAACTCGCGCAGCGGACGCACGCAAAACCATTTCCATATTCATATCTCCTGCCTGCGCCCCGATGTGCGCGCGCAGTTAGACAAGGATGCGGCGGCGATCAGCAGCCGCTGGCTGCCGTTGCCGGGTGGGCTTCAGGGCCATGAATATCTGGCGCGCCGGGTGACGGAGGCGGAGCTCGCCCAGCGCAGCCCGTTCCTGATGCTGGCGGAAGAGGTGCCGGAGGCGCGTCAGCATATGGGACGCTACGCGCTGGCGATGGCGCAGCAGAGCGACGGCTCTCTGGTGCTGCTGGCGACGGAGCGTAACCTGCTGTCCCTGAACCGGGCCTCGGCGGAAGAGATCCAGGATCATCGCTGCGCCATCCTTAACGCAAACCACTAGTTCTGGCGTTTACCTGTCTTACCTGTCGTCGTATTCTTGCTGAAAAAAACGACAGGAGACAGGCATGTCGCTCTGGCTTACCCACCCGCTGTTCCTCCCTTCACTGATTGTCGGCGTTACCATTGTGCTCTGGGCGACGTCGCTGCTGCCGGAATTTATCACCGCGCTGCTGTTTTTCGCTGCGGCGATGATGGCGAAAATCGCCCCGCCGGAGGTGATCTTTGGCGGCTTTGCCTCCTCGGCCTTCTGGCTGGTGTTCAGCGGCTTTGTGCTCGGCATCGCGATCCGTAAAACCGGGCTGGCGGACCGGGCGGCGCAGGCGCTGTCGGCGCGGCTAACCGACTCCTGGCCGCGGATGGTCGCCAGCGTGGTACTCCTGAGCTATGCCCTGGCGTTCGTGATGCCTTCCAACATGGGGCGCATCGCGCTGCTGATGCCGATCGTGGCGGCGATGGCCCGCCGGGCGGGCATTGCCGACGGCAGCCGCGGCTGGTTCGGCCTGGCGCTGGCGGTGGGGTTCGGCACCTTTCAGCTTTCGGCGACGATTTTGCCCGCCAACGTGCCGAATCTGGTGATGAGCGGCGCGGCGGAGGGCTCGTACGGTATCCATCTGAATTATGTTCCCTATTTACTGCTGCATACGCCGGTGCTTGGCTGGCTGAAAGGGGCGGCGCTGGTGGCGCTGATCTGCTGGCTGTTTCCCGGTAAGCCGCATCCGCCGCGCGACCTGGCGCCGCTGCCGGCGATGAGCCGCGACGAGAAGCGTCTGGCGTGGCTGCTGGCGGTGGTCCTCACGCTGTGGGTGACCGAGAGCTGGCATGGCATCGGCCCGGCGTGGACCGGCCTGGCGGCGGCGGTGGTCACGCTGTTGCCGCGGGTGGGCTTTATCAGTGGCGAAGAGTTTGCCAGCGGGGTGAATATGCGCACCTGTATTTATGTTGCCGGGATTTTGGGGCTAGCGATCACCGTCACCCAAACCGGGATTGGCGGCGTGGTGGGCAATGCGCTGCTGCAGGTGATGCCCCTGGATAAAGACAATCCTTTCACCAGCTTCCTGGCGCTGACCGGAATTACCAGCGCGCTGAACTTTATTATGACCGCCAACGGCGTGCCGGCGCTGTATACCACCTTTGCCCAGAGCTTTGCCGACGCCACTGGCTTCCCGCTGCTGAGCGTGATTATGATTCAGGTGCTGGGCTATTCCACGCCGCTGCTGCCGTATCAGGCGTCGCCAATCGTGGTCGCGATGGGGTTAGGCAAAGTCCCGGCGAGGGCGGGAATGTTGCTTTGTCTGGCGCTGGCGGCGGTGAGCTATTTGATTTTACTGCCGCTGGACTACGCGTGGTATCAGCTGTTGGGGAAACTGTAACGGCAAAAGAAAGCCCGGCTTGCGCTGTGCTAAGCCGGGCTCCCACGTTTTGTCAGTCAACCCGGTCGCGTGTCGCCACCGGGAAAAGCGGATTACGCTTTTTTCGCCGCTTCCGCAGCTTTCACGATCACCGCGAAAGCGTCAGCTTTCAGGGAGGCGCCGCCAACCAGCGCGCCGTCGATGTCCGGCTGGGTGAACAGCTCTGCTGCGTTGCCAGCGTTAACGGAACCGCCGTACTGGATGATCACTTGCTCAGCGATTTTCGCGTCAGCTTTAGCAATGTGGTCACGGATGAATTTGTGCACCGCCTGAGCCTGAGCCGGGGTCGCGGATTTGCCGGTACCGATAGCCCATACCGGTTCGTAAGCGATAACCACGCCTTCGAAAGCGGCAGCGCCCTGCGTTTTCAGTACCGCGTCGATCTGACGTGCGCAAACTTCTTCCGTTTTGCCCGCTTCGTTTTCGGCTTCGGTTTCACCGATGCACAGTACCGGAGTCAGACCCTGCTCTTTCAGCACGGCGAATTTCTTCGCAATCAGCTCGTCGGATTCTTTGTGGTAGGTACGACGCTCGGAGTGGCCGATGATGATGTACTGTGCGCCGATATCTTTCAGCATTTCGGCGGAGGTTTCACCGGTGAAAGCGCCGGACAGGTTTACGTCAACGTTCTGCGCGCCCAGGTGGATGTGGCTGCCTTCTGCCGCACGCTTAGCCAGGTCCAGATACATTTCCGGCGGGGCGATGGCAACTGCGCAGCCGCTTACGCCAGCCAGCTCGGTACGCAGGTTCGCAACCAGTTCGTTTACCATGTGGCGGCTGCCGTTCAGTTTCCAGTTACCCATCACTAAAGGATGTCGCATTTTAATTCTCCACGCTACTTAAGCGAATTAAGGAATATAGCCGCCCCAGAGGGCAGCATGGTCTGTGAAACAGTATAGAGACTCGTCACTGGAAAGGCTTTGCTTTTTGTCATTTATTGTTACCTTCCAGCGTTTCAGATAGCGCCAGCTTAATCGGTTCAACAGCGAAGGTCAGACCCTTTTCACCATGATCTGCCACCACATAGCGCACGGCGCCCTCGGTGTCGGAGAAGTAGCGTTTGCCTTTGCCGGCAGTCAGCAGTTTCTGCAGTTTTTGCTGGCTCTGCGCCGGGCTAAGGGTGGGCACGAAGGCGCGGATCATGGCGCTCATATACTCCAGCGCTTTGGCCTTCGCCGCCTTTTGCTCCGGCCCCTGGATCGGCAGCCAGGTGATCTGCATGGATTTGATCTTCAGCGTGCCGCGCTCCAGCGCGGTGGAGGCGTAGAGATTTTCGTTAATCTTGCTGGCGGCGCGGGTCAGGTTAGCCCGATCGCGGCTGGTTGATATGGAACGGAATTCATTCAGAGGCAGCTTCGGGTTATCGGCGTTAAATTTTTCCCGGAACTGGCTGATCGACAGGTCAAAACTCGGCGCGCCGGCGAGCAGGTAGGGGGCAGCGGTCGTCGATTCGCTTTCTGCGGACAACGCATGCGGGCCGACGGCAAGGCCCATCAGCCCACTGAAACACAAGATTGTCCACTTCTTCATGCCCGTCGTTCCTTTTTTTGCCTGCTGACGATTAAATCGGGAAGCGCGGCGCTTGTCAAAAAGTCACGACGCCAGGGTAAACTACGCAGACGATGATGATAAGGAAAAACGCATGACCCTACAGCAGTGGTTATTCTCAATTAAAGGGCGCATTGGCCGCCGCGATTTCTGGATCTGGATTGCCATTTGGCTGGTGACCATGAGCGCGCTGTTCACCCTGGCAGGCAGCAATCTGCTTAATCTGCAGACGGCGGCGTTTATTATTGTCTGCCTGCTGTGGCCGACGGCGGCGGTGGTGGTGAAGCGGCTGCACGATCGCGGCAAATCCGGACTGTGGGCGCTGCTGATGATTCTGGCGTGGATGCTGCTGGCGGGGAACTGGGCGATGCTGCCGCAGGTCTGGCAGTGGGGCGTTGGGCGCTTTGTGCCGACGCTGATTATCGTCATGATGCTGATCGACCTGGGGGCGTTTGTCGGCACCCAGGGCGAGAATAAGTTCGGCAAGGAGACCCAGGACGTGCGCTGGAAAGCGGACGCCTGATTACCAGTAGTGCTCCGCCGTCATGTGGCCCGGCCGGCGACGCAGATGTTTGGTCATCTGCCGGGTCTCTTTTAACAGCTGTTGGGTATCGCGCACCATCTGCGGGTTGCCGCACAGCATCACATGGCTGGTGTCGCGGGTCATCGGCAGGCCGACCGCCTCCTCCAGCGCCCCGGTTTCAATCAGGAACGGCACCCGGCCGGTCAGCGAGCCTGCCACGGTTTCGCGGCTGACCACCGTCTGGATGCGTAATTTGCCGGCGTAGCGCTGCTCGAGTTCGCGCATCAGCGGCAGATAGCTCAGGTCCGCGGCGTAGCGCACGGCGTGGACCAGCACCAGATGAGTAAATCGCTCAAGATCTTTGCCTTCCTGGAGAATCGACAGATAAGGCCCGAGGGCGGTGCCGGTCGCCAGCATCCACAGAGTATCGCAATCCGGTACTTCCTCGAGGACGAAGAAGCCAGCCGCTTCGCTCACCACCTGGACCTCATCGCCCGGTTTCAGCGCCGCCAGACGCGGGCTCAGCTTGCCTTCCGGGACGGTGACCAGATAGAACTCGAGATCGGGATTGCCGGGGGCGTTGACGTAGGAGTAGGCGCGCTGCACGCGTTCGCCGTCGATTTCCAGCCCGAGCTTGGTAAATTGCCCGGCGGTAAACGGATGGACAGGCGCCCGCACGTATAAACTGAACAAGGCGTCCGTCCAGTACTCCACTTTTGTCACTTTGCCGCTAACCCAGTCCGCCATCGTCTTCTCCTGTTGCCAAGCGATGCCTTATCTTCGGCCCTGACGGGCAAGATTTCCACCCCGCAGGCGCAAGAAAGCTCTATTGATCAAATATAAACGAAGAACAGGACAACCGCCCGCGGACGGTTGCCTGGAGGAGAGAAAGCGGTATTACAGGATGTGCTGCTGGACGTCCGGATCTTTACGGTCGAGGTAATGAATCGACTGGATCCGACGGATGGTGCGCGACTTGCCGCGGATCAGCAGCGTCTCGGTGGTGGCCATATTGCCCTTACGGGTGATGCCGTCCAGCAGATCGCCTTTGGTGATGCCGGTAGCGGAGAAGACGACGTTATCGCTGCGCGCCATTTCATCAAGGCGCAGCACTTTACCCGCTTCGATGCCCATGGTTTTGCAGCGCGCCAGCTCGTTTTCACCGATGCGGCGATTCTCTTCGCTGTCGCCCTTCACGTGGTGACGAGCCAGCAGGCGGCCCTGCATATCGCCGTCGAGCGCGCGGATCACCGCGGCGGAAACCACCCCTTCCGGCGCGCCGCCGATGCCGTACAGCACGTCCACTTCGCTATCCGGCATGCAGGTGAGAATGGAGGCCGCGACGTCGCCATCGGGAATGGCGAACACGCGCACGCCCAGCTGCTGCAGCTGAGCAATCGCCGCATCGTGGCGCGGTTTCGCCAGCACGGTGACGGTCAGCTCGCCCAGCGGCTTGTTCAGCGCGCGGGCGATATTGCGCAGGTTCTCTTCCAGCGGCAGATTGAGATCGATAGCACCTTTAGCGCCTGGGCCGACAATCAGCTTTTCCATATACATATCCGGCGCGTTGAGGAAGCAGCCTTTATCGCCGACCGCCATCACTGCCAGGGCATTAGCCTGGCCCATCGCCGTCATCCGGGTACCTTCGATGGGATCGACGGCGATATCCACCGCATCGCCCTGGCCGGTGCCCACTTTTTCGCCGATATAGAGCATCGGCGCTTCATCGATTTCGCCCTCGCCGATGACGATGGTGCCGTCGATATTGACGAGGTTAAGCATAATGCGCATGGCGTTAACCGCTGCGCCGTCGGCGGAGTTTTTATCGCCGCGGCCCAGCCATTTATAGCCCGCCAGCGCGGCGGCTTCGGTGACACGCGAAAATTCGATGGCCAGTTCTCGTTTCATAATCCACTCATTGTGTAGAAAGATTGCCCGCAGCGCGGCAAAAGCGCGCTACGCGTTGGAATAGCGTTCGGTTTCCGGCATCCAGCGCTCGATCAGCGCCTGGGCCTGCAGCGGATAGCGTTCATGAATGTGACGCGCAATGCGCTGAACGTCGGGGATCATCGCCTGATCGCGCAGCAAATCCGCCACTTTAAACTCAGCGTTGCCGGTCTGGCGGGTGCCGAGCAGCTCACCGGGACCGCGAATTTCAAGGTCTTTCTGGGCGATGACGAAACCGTCGTTACTGTCACGCAGCACCTGCAGGCGTTTCTGCGCCGTTTTAGAGAGCGGCGATTTATAGAGTAGCACGCAGTGGGAAGCGACCGCGCCGCGCCCGACGCGCCCTCTGAGCTGGTGCAGCTGCGCCAGACCCAGACGTTCCGGGTTTTCGATAATCATCAGGCTCGAGTTCGGTACGTCGACACCGACTTCAATGACCGTCGTGGCCACCAGCAGATGCATTTCGCCCTGCTTGAAAGCCTGCATCACCGCCTGCTTCTCCGCCGGTTTCATCCGCCCGTGCACCAGACCGATATTCAGCTCCGGCAGCGCCAGCTTGAGCTCCTCCCAGGTCGCTTCCGCCGCCTGGGCCTCCAGCAGATCGGACTCCTCAATCAGCGTACAGACCCAATAGGCCTGGCGGCCTTCGTGGGTGCAGGCGTTGCGCACGCGGTCAATAATATCGCTGCGCCGGGTGTCCGGGATAGCGACGGTAGTCACCGGGGTTCGGCCCGGCGGCAGCTCGTCGATAACCGAGGTATCGAGGTCGGCGTAGGCGGTCATCGCCAGGGTGCGCGGGATCGGCGTGGCGGTCATGATCAGCTGATGCGGGTGGAAACCTTGCTGCTGACCTTTCTCCCACAGCGCCAGCCGCTGGTGTACGCCGAAGCGGTGCTGTTCGTCGATGATCACCAGCGCCAGGCCGTTAAACTGCACCTGTTCCTGGAAGATGGCGTGGGTGCCGACAATCATCTGCACCTCGCCGCTGGCGATAGCGTCCTGCTGCGCCTGGCGTGCTTTGCCTTTCTGTTTGCCCGCCAGCCAGCCGACCTCAATGCCCAGCGGTGCAAACCAGCTGCGGAAGTTGTTGGCGTGCTGCTCGGCGAGCAGTTCGGTGGGCGCCATCAGCGCCACCTGTTTGCCGTGGGCGATAGCGCGCAGAGCGGCCAGGGCGGCGACCAGCGTTTTACCGGAGCCGACGTCGCCCTGCACCAGGCGCATCATCGGCACGTCCAGCGCCATATCGCGCTCGATCTCGGCGGTGACCCGCGCCTGCGCGCCGGTGGGCTTAAAGGGCAGGGAGGCCAGCAGCTGATTTTTCAGGGTATCGTTGGCGCCGAGCGGCAGGGCGTGATAGCGCTGGGCGCCTGCCCGTAGCGCCAGCATGCTGAGGTTGTGCGCCAGCAGCTCTTCCAGAATCAGGCGCTGCTGCGCCGGGTGCTTGCCGCTTTCCAGCTCGCTAAGTTGCAATGAGGGAGGCGGACGGTGCAGCGTACGCAGCGCCTCCGGCAGGCTCATCATCCCCTGCGCCAGCTCCGGCGGCAGGAGTTCGCTAATTGCGCAGGTCTCGAGCAGCTCGAGCGCCTGATCGGTGAGCTTGCGCAGGGTCGCCTGCTTAATGCCTTCGGTAGTCGGGTAGACCGGCGTCAGGGTCTCCTGCAGCTCCGGGGTGCTCATATCGCCCTGGACGCGGTATTCCGGGTGGATCATCTCGGCGCCGTACTTCCCGCGTTTGGCTTCACCGTAGGCCAGCACTCGTCGACCGGTCGCGAGGCTGTTTTTCATCGCCGCGTTGAAGTTGAAAAAGCGCATGGTGAGGATGCCGGTGCCATCGCTGATCTGGCAGGTCATCATTCGGCGGCCGCCGAAGGTGATATTGCTGTTGAGCACTTCGCCTTCCACGGTGGCATAAACCCCGGGCAGCAGATCGGCTATCGGGTAAAGATGGGTGCGATCTTCGTAGCGCAAAGGCAGGTGCAGCAGCAGATCCTGTACCGTATGCAGGCCGATCTTCGCCAGCTTGCTGCTCTGCGCAGCCCCAACGCCGGTGAGTGAACTGAGCGGAACGGCATCTAACAGGCGGCCTGACATGGGGTTTACCTCGCAGCCTGCATGGTGGCCCACCACGCGGCATCGGCTTCCACTTCGCCCTGCTCGTTAACGTGGGGGTAAGGCAGCCCTTTCTGTCTCGCGACGCGGGCCAGCACCGGATAGCCGCCTTCAAACAGCAGGCGCTGCTGCTCTTCCGGCGGCAGCATGCTGTTGGCGCGTTGGTACATCCCGGCGTTTTGTCGCTGCCGCTGGGCTTCATACAGGATCAGCGCCGAGGCGACGGAGACGTTCAGCGACTGCACCATGCCGATCATCGGGATAATAATGTCCTGATCGGCCAGGGCCAGCGCTTCCTGAGTGATGCCGGTTTTCTCCTGACCCATCAGGATGCAGGTTGGGCGCGTATAGTCGATTTCACGGAAATCGATGGCTTTGCTGGAAAGATGGGTGGCGAGGATTTGCATACCCTGGCCTTTGAGGTGGCCGACGGCATCTGCGATGGTACGGTGGGTTTTCACCTGCACCCAGCTGTTGCTGCCCGCGGCGGCGGAGGCCATGGTGCGCATCCGGCTGCTCGGCCAGACCGCGTGCACCTCGTGTACGCCAACGGCGTCTGCGGTCCGGATGACCGCAGAGACGTTATGGGGCTTATGGACCTGCTCCATGCAGACCGTCAGGTCAGGCTGACGCCTGGCGAGCATCTCGCAGATACGCGCATAACGCTGTGAATTCATTACACTTCATCCTTCGAATTACCTCTTTAGTCGCTGCGGATCACGCGGCCCATCCCTGGACCTCGCCCCTGACGGGGCCTGCAAGCAGCGTTCAAATCTGCTCCCGGCAGATTTGTCATTCGCTTGCTGCCTTGATGCAATTCGAATGTTTTGTCTAAAAGCTAATTTCGGTTACGGGTGACTTTAATCACGTCCGGCATGACGCGGATTTTGCGCATGATATTCGCCAGATGCACGCGGTCGCGGGCGGTCAGGCGGATAAAGGCGCTGTATACGCGGCCATCTTTCTCTTCCGTATTCAGACTCTGGATATTGGAAGAGGCGGTGTTGATCGCCGCCGTCAGGTTAGCCAGTGCGCCCTGGTGGTTAAACATATCCACCTTGATCTCCGTAATGAACTCCTGAGCGGTCTCTTTATCCCACTCAACCGCCATAAATTTCTCCGGCTCTTTCTGGTAGCCGCGGATGTTACGACAGGATTCATGATGGATAACCAGCCCTTTGCCGGGACTGACGTGGGCGATAATCGGGTCACCGGGGATCGGACGACAGCATTTGGCAAAAGTGATCAGCACGCCATCGGCGCCTTTGATCGGTAGATGGCCGTGGTTTGAGGCATTGGCCGGCACCGGAGCCGCAGCGGCTTCGCCCTGCTGCAGGTTTTTCGCCACCACCACGCTCATGGCGTTGCCCAGACCGATCTCCGCCAGCAGATCGTCAAGCGAGGCCAGCTTCATCCGGTCGAG
Organism: Klebsiella sp. GB_Kp047; assembly: GCF_040065235.1. Taxonomy (NCBI): domain Bacteria; kingdom Pseudomonadati; phylum Pseudomonadota; class Gammaproteobacteria; order Enterobacterales; family Enterobacteriaceae; genus Klebsiella; species Klebsiella sp. GB_Kp047. The sequence continues at coordinate 22,385 of NZ_JBEAJG010000029.1, forward strand.
CTCGCGCTGGATATTCTCCAGCGGGATCTCGGCGAGTTTGCGGCTACCGCCCAGCGCGTGGTTGAGCAGACGACGGCCAAGGCTGACCGAGTCATCGCGCTTGAGGTTTTTCAGCAGCTGACGGATCTTGGCGCGCGCCTTCGAGCTGACGACAAAGTTCAACCAGGCGGCATTCGGACGTGCGCCCGGCGCGGTAATAATTTCGACAGTCTGACCGCTGGAGAGCGGCTGCGACAGTGGATAGGGCTGGCGGTCGACGCGCGCGCCGACGCAGGCATGGCCGATATCGGTATGCACCGCATAGGCGAAGTCCACCGGCGTGGCGCCAGCGGGCAGTTCGACAATGCGCCCTTCCGGGGTGAAAACGTAAATCTCATCGGGGAACAGATCGGATTTAACGCTCTCAATAAATTCAAACGAGCTGCCGGCGCTCTGCTGCAGCTCCAGCAGGCTTTGCATCCAGCGCTGGGCGCGGATTTGCGCGGTGGTGCTGCTTTCGCCGCCGTGCTCTTTATAAGCCCAGTGCGCTGCGACCCCCATCTCCGCCATCTGATCCATGTCTTCGGTACGAATTTGTACCTCGACCGGGACGCCGTGGGGGCCGATCATCGAGGTGTGCAAAGACTGATAGCCGTTCGCTTTCGGAATGGCGATGTAATCTTTGAAACGACCTGGACGCGGTTTATAGAGGCTGTGCATCTGGCCAAGCACGCGGTAGCAGACATCGGCATCGTGGACGATAACGCGGAAGGCGTAGATATCCATGATCGAGTGAAAACGCTGCTCTTTGAGCACCATTTTGCAGTAGATCGAGTACAGATGCTTTTCGCGACCGCTGACGCGGCAGGGGATCCCCGCTTCCTGCAAACGCCCTTCGATTTCCGAGAGGATCTTTTGGATCATCTCTTTACGGTTGCCGCGCGCCGCTTTGACCACCTCTTTAATGACGCGGTAGCGGTTCGGGTACAGCGCCTCAAAGCCCAGCTCTTCGAGCTCAGTTTTGATGTGATGGATACCTAAACGGTGCGCCAGCGGGCTGTAGATTTCCAGCGTTTCGCGGGCGATGCGGCGGCGTTTATCCGGGCGTAGCGAGCCCAGGGTACGCATGTTGTGGGTGCGGTCGGCAAGCTTGATGAGGATGACGCGGATGTCCTGCACCATCGCCATGATCATTTTACGAAAGTTTTCGGCCTGCGCCTCTTTCTTATCGCGGAACTTGAGCTTATCAAGTTTCGATACCCCCTCTACCAGTTCGGCGACGCTTTTACCAAAAAGCTGTTCCATGTCCTGGTAGGTGGCGGGAGTATCTTCAATCACATCATGCAGCAGCGCGGCCATCAGCGTTTCGTAGTCGAGCTTCATCTCGGCCAGAATACAGGCTACCGCGACCGGGTGCGTAATATAAGGTTCACCGCTTGAACGTGTCTGACCCTCGTGAGCGTCACGTGCAACGAGATACGCCTGCCGCAGACGTTTGATCTGGTCTTCCGGCAGGTAGTTTTGAATCAGCTGATTCAGGCTTTCAAACAGATACAAGGGCGACCCGCTGTGTGATTAACGACGACCTTCAGCAATCGCGGTAACGGCTTGTAATTCAGCGGCTTCCTGCTCTTGCTGTTCCTGGCGCTCACGTACGTCGAGGATCTGGTTGTTGATCAGACCTTCTTCGATTTCGCGCAGTGCGATTACGGTGGTTTTATCGTTTTCTTCCGGTACCAGCGGATCCTTTCCGCCTACCTGCATCTGACGAGCGCGACGCGCGGCGACCAGTACCAGGTCAAAACGGTTACCAATTTTCTCTACAGCGTCCTGAACAGTTACGCGTGCCATACTTAAAATGCTCCACAGGTGAAGAAATGACTGGGCATGATACTGAATGTGGGTTCAGTCTGCCAATAGTTTGGTGATTAAAGCGCCATGTCGCTGCTTTTGGCGGCTCATGCGCAGACGTTCAGCGCGGATGATATTTTTCAGGTCGCTCAGGGCGGTGTCAAAATCATCATTCACAATCAGGTAATCATACTCGGCGTAATGGCTCATTTCCGCAACGGCCTGGGCCATTCGTTTCGCGATCACCTCTTCGCTGTCCTGGCCGCGGCCGCGCAGGCGACGGTCCAGTTCATCTTTTGACGGCGGCAGAATAAAAATGCTGCGTGCGCCCGGCATGCTTTTACGGATCTGCTGCGCGCCCTGCCAGTCGATATCGAGGAAGACATCAACACCGGTCGCCAGCACCTGCTCGATCGCTTTACGCGACGTGCCGTAATAGTTGCCAAAGACCTCTGCATGTTCCAGAAACGCGTTTTCGCCAATCATCGAGCGGAATTCGTCGTGATTCACGAAGAAATAGTGTTCGCCGTGCACTTCACCCGGACGCGGCGCCCGCGTGGTATGGGAAACCGATACCTGGGTGTCATACAACGGTTGGGTTTTTAATAAAGCCTGAATCAGGCTGGATTTACCCGCGCCGCTAGGGGCGGAAACAATATAAAGCGTGCCTTGAGCCATGAGTGTCTTTTGTATGTGGTTATCGAAAGAGGTCCTACATACGAGCCTATTATACACGTCGCCGCGGCGTGACGCAGTCCTTGTCACACTTTTTGCCGCTGTTTCTTTCATTTTGCCTGCCGTTTTCCTGAATTCGCCAGCTGTTGCTGCAACGAGGTGCAAATCCTGGAAGGCGCTTCGCAGGGTGAAAAAGCCCCCGTCGCGGTTTCCGGTATTCTGCCGCAGACTCTCCGTCAGGTGCTGAAGGAGGGAACTGGAATGCGTAAAGGAGGGGGGTGGCTGGCGATAGGGATGTTCTCTGCCAGCGCGCTGGCGACGTGCCCGGACTGGCCGCCGGCTAAAGGCAGACAGGAGATGGCACGTCTTCATCAACAGATTGACGCCTGGAACGAGGCTTACTGGCGACAGGGCGCCAGCGAGGTGAGTGATGACGTTTACGACCAGCTCACCCAGCGCCTGACGCAGTGGCGGCAATGCTTTCCGGGCGCGACGCCTGAGGAGGACGGTCTGCCTCCACCGACCGGCGATACGCATCATCCGGTCGCCCATACCGGCGTACGCAAGCTGGCGGATGAAACCAGCGTGGCCCGCTGGATGAAAAATAAAACCGACCTGTGGATACAGCCTAAGGTGGACGGCGTGGCGGTAACCCTGGTCTATCGCCAGGGGCATCTGGTTCAGGCTATCAGCCGCGGGGATGGCCTGCGCGGTGAGTTGTGGACCGCCCGAGCGCGGCAGATCCCGGCGCTGGCGAAGCTGACGACCGGCGAACTGGCCAACAGCGTGCTGCAGGGGGAGCTGTTTCTGCGTCGGGAGGGGCATGTTCAGCAGCAGGCTGGCGGAATGAACGCGCGGGCGAAAGTCGCCGGGTTGATGATGCGGGCTGACGCGGCGGCGCCCCTCAGCCAGCTGGACGTTTTTATCTGGGCCTGGCCAGACGGTCCGTTGGATATGCGCCGTCGTCAGAAGCTGCTGGCGCAGGCGGGGTTTATCTACAGCGGACAATACACCCATCCGGTGACGCGTGTTGAGCAGGTGGCGGAGTGGCGCCAGCGGTGGTATCGCTCGCCGCTGCCCTTCGTCAGCGATGGCGTGATTGTGCGTGAAGGGCGCGAACCGGCGGGGCGCGTCTGGTCACCGGGAAAGGGCGAATGGCTGGCAGCCTGGAAATATCCTCCGGCATCGCGGGTGATGGAGGTGCGGGCGATCCATTTCAGTACCGGCCGCAGCGGTAGAGTCAACGTAGTGGCTGAGCTTGAGCCCCAGCGACTGGATGACAAACGCGTGCAGCGGGTTAACGTTGGCTCTGTGGCCCGCTGGCAGGCGCTGGATATTGGGGTTGGCGATCAGCTGCAGATCAGTCTGGCAGGTCAGGGTATTCCACGGATCGACGCGGTCGTCTGGCGGATGGCCGAGCGCCTTAAACCGACGCCGCCGGCGGCCAAATTCAATGCGCTAACCTGCTATTTCGCCACCCCTGAGTGCAGCGAACAGTTTCTTTCCCGGCTGGTCTGGTTGTCATCAAAGTCGGTGCTGGATATCGATGGCGTAGGGGAAAACGTATGGCGCGTCATTCAGCGGCAGCACCCGATGGAGCATCTTTTTTCCTGGCTGGCGCTCACGTCGGAGCAGCTGCAGGCGATGCCTGGGATCTCGGCCGCCCGTGGGCAGCACCTCTGGCATCAGTTTGATCTTATTCGTAAACGGCCTTTTATACGCTGGGTGCTGGCGATGGGGATCCCGGTGCCCCAGGAGGCGCTGGCGCAGCCTGGAAATGAAAACTGGCGCCTCCTCACGGCAAAGAGTGAAGCGCAATGGCGCACGCTGCCGGGCGTGGGGGCGATCAGAGCCCGACAGCTGGTGGCTTTCCTGCATCACCCTGACGTGGCGGCGCTGGCGCAATGGCTTAGCGGGCAACGCATCCCCGGGTTTTGAGGCGGTTAGTGGGCGTCGTGGGTGTAGTGGAAGACCGGTAGCCCGAGCTTCCAGCGCAGCGCCAGCATGCGGGCGGTAAAGCCGAACAGCAGCGTGGCCAGGACCACCACATCGTGGCTGCTAACGTAATGTTGCAGCGCTATATAGAGTACCGCTGCGGCAAACGAGATCCCGGCGTACAGCTCTTTCTGGAAGACCAGCGGAATGCGTTTGCAGAACATATCGCGCAGTACACCGCCAAAAACGCCGGTGATGACCGCAGCAATAGAGGCGATAACCGGCCCTTCTCCCATATCCAGGGCGATTTGCGCACCGATGATGGAAAATACGATCAGCCCCAGCGCATCCAGCACCAGGAAAAGCCGGCGCAGGTGCGGCATTACCGGGGCGGCAATTGTGGTAAGGACGGCGGCGACGGCGACAATAATGACGTATTCCGGATGCTTCACCCAGCCGAGAGGATAGTGTCCCAGCAGGATATCGCGAACGGAACCCCCGCCCAGCGCGGTCGCGGTGGCGATAATAATGACGCCGAACGTATCCATCCGCCGACGCCCGGCAGCCAGCGCTCCGGTCATGGCTTCCGCGGTGATACCGATTAAATACAGAACATGAAGCAGCATAGATCCCCCCAGACAGTGGCCGGCAGGTTAACGATTTGTGCGCAGGATCACGATTGAGATTTTCTAAAGTGAAATCGTTAGGCTAGGAAAAACTAATGCCAATATAGATTAAATTGGCTTTAATTGGCGGTTGATTTCTATTTTTTGAATTTTTAAAGATTAGAAAAAGTAATGACTTGTTCCCGATCGATTTTCTATATTGAAAACGCTACGAATACCTAATGTTTAAGTCCCGACCTTTATCCTTTTATTTTCTTTCTCGAGGAGATGAGAAAATGCGTGTCGCCGCCGGGAGCAAACATTCTCTGACTCGCCTGTTGGCCGTGGTATTAACCGGGATTTTGGCCGGTCTGTCCGGCATGGTTTTGGCACTGATTTTACACGCCATTCAGCACCTGGCTTTTGGCTACAGTTCCGGGCAGATCGTCGGTTCGGTGTCATTTTTACAGGGCGTCACGGCGTCGCCCTGGCCACGTCGCATCGCGGCAATCGTGGCCGGCGGCATCGTCGCCGGATTTGGCTGGTGGCTGCTTGGTCGCTATGGGCAGAAGCGGGTTTCCATTGCCGCGGCGGCGGCTAACCCTTCCGTCCCCATGCCCGCGGGCACCACGACGATCCACGCCCTGTTGCAGATCGTCACCGTAGCGCTGGGTTCCCCGCTTGGCCGCGAAGTGGCGCCGCGGGAAATGGGCGCGCTGGGAGGGGGGATGGTGGCGCGTAAGCTGAGCCTGCTGGAGGATGACACCCGCACGCTGATTGCCTGTGGGGCGGGCGCGGGCCTGGCGGCGGTGTATAACGTCCCGCTGGCAGGGGCGTTGTTCACCCTCGAGGTCATGCTGCTGTCGTTTAGCTGGGAAAAAACGCTGGCGGCGATAATGACCTCGGCGATTGCCGCCTGGACGGCCACCCTCGGGTTAGGGGATGAATCGCAATACCATTTTGTTTCCAGCGCGCTTCCGCACACCTTTCTCTGGTGGGCGATTCTGGTGGGCCCGATTCTGGGCGCCGGCGCCTGGCTCTTTCGCAAAGCGACCAACGCAGCGCGTTCACGCGTGCGAAGTAACTGGCAGATGCCAGTGTTCTGTCTGCTGGCGTTTTCACTTCTTGCCGTCCTGAGCCTCTGGTTCCCTGCGCTACCGGGCAATGGCAAGGGGCCGATGCAGCTGGCGCTCAGCGACGGGCTGCCTCTCTCCATGGTCGCGATCCTGTTAGGGCTGAAGATGGTGGTGATCCTGGCGGTGCTGCGCGGCGGCGCGGAGGGCGGGTTGCTAACCCCGGGGCTGGCGGTGGGCGGGCTGGCCAGCCTGCTGCTCTGCGCGCTCTGGCAATCAGGGTTCCCCGGCGGAGATGAAAGTAGTTTCGCCCTGGTGGGAGCAGCCGCTTTTCTCGCCGCCTCCATGCAGATGCCGCTGACGGCGGTGGTGCTGGTGATGGAATTCACCCACATGGATCACAGCTATCTGGCCCCGACGCTGCTGTGCGCGGCAGGGGCGTTTTTGACCTGCCGGGTACTGGATAAGAAATATTGCTTTTGAAATGGATGAAAAAAGGCCGGTAAACCGGCCTTCAGAAAGGTATCTGAGATTACTCGATATTCTGGATCTGCTCGCGCATTTGCTCGATCAGCACTTTCAGCTCAATCGCGGAGTTGGTGACCTCGGCATTGATCGATTTTGACGCCAGGGTGTTCGACTCACGGTTGAACTCCTGCATCATAAAGTCGAGACGGCGACCCACGGCCTCTTTCTTTTTCAGAATGTTGTAGGTCTCTTTCACGTGGGCTTCGAGGCGGTCCAGCTCTTCGGCAACGTCGATACGCTGCGCCATCAGCACCAGCTCTTGCTCGAGACGGTTATTCTCCAGCTGCACTTCCGCATCCTCCAGCTTGGCGACCAGACGCTCGCGCTGCCACTGGAGAATTTCCGGCATATGAGCGCGAACTTTCGCCACTTCGCCGCTCACGCCTTCAAGACGCTGCTCGATAAGCGCTTTCAGCGCCTGGCCTTCCGTTTCGCGAGCGACGATGAAGTCATCCAGCGCGCCGTCAAGGGCTGCCAGAATGTCGGCGGCGATGGCGTCAAGATCCTGCTCTTTGGCGGCCATCACGCCCGGCCAGCGCAGGATATCAACCGGATTGATTTCCCCTTCATCGCTCTGCATTTTCACCCAGTTGGCAGCGTTAACCAGCTGTTTAGCCAGTTTTTCGTTGAGAATGAGTTCGCCCTGAGCGCTGGGGTCTTGTTCAAAACGCAGGGTGCATTCGACTTTACCGCGAGTCAGGCGGGCGCGAATGCGTTCGCGTACCACGGGCTCCAGGCTACGGAACTGCTCCGGCAGGCGGAAGTACGTTTCCAGATAGCGCTGGTTTACCGAGCGCAGCTCCCATGCGGCGCTACCCCAGTCACCCTTGATTTCACGGCGGGCATAGGCGGTCATACTGCGGATCATAGTCGTTCCTGTTTTTAAAGGAGAGTGGGGAGGATTATAGCTTTCGAGGCCTTATCAGGATAGGAATAAGCGCCTTTAATCCGTATAATGCGCAGCCACATTCGTTTCAAGCCGGAGATTTCTATCATGCGTCCAGCAGGTCGTAGCGCCAACCAGGTGCGCCCCGTCACCCTGACCCGTAATTACACAAAACACGCTGAAGGCTCTGTGCTGGTTGAATTCGGTGATACCAAAGTGCTGTGCACCGCCTCCATTGACGAAGGCGTTCCGCGTTTCCTGAAAGGACAGGGACAGGGGTGGATCACCGCTGAATATGGCATGCTGCCGCGTTCAACGCACACGCGTAACGCGCGTGAAGCGGCAAAAGGCAAGCAGGGCGGCCGGACGATGGAAATTCAGCGCCTGATCGCCCGTGCGCTGCGCGCGGCGGTTGATCTGAAAGCGCTGGGCGAATTTACTATCACCCTCGACTGCGATGTGCTGCAGGCCGACGGCGGCACCCGCACCGCGTCTATTACCGGTGCCTGCGTGGCGCTGGCTGATGCGCTGAATAAGCTGGTGGCGGCCGGCAAGCTGAAAACTAACCCGATGAAAGGGATGGTGGCGGCGGTCTCTGTTGGGATCGTTAATGGCGAAGCCATCTGCGATCTGGAGTACATCGAAGACTCTGCCGCGGAAACCGACATGAACGTGGTGATGACCGAAGATGGTCGCATCATTGAGGTGCAGGGTACGGCAGAAGGCGAGCCGTTCACCCATGAAGAGCTCCTCACTCTCCTGGCGTTAGCCCGAGGGGGGATCGAATCCATTATTACGACGCAGAAGGCGGCGTTAGCAGATTAGTTTTTAAGGCGACTGAGAAGTCGCCTTTTTTTTGACCGTAAAAAAGTAAGATGAGGAGCGAATCCATGAAGCCGTATCAGCGCCAGTTTATTGAGTTTGCGCTTAGCAAGCAGGTTCTTAAGTTTGGCGAGTTTACGCTGAAATCCGGGCGTAAGAGCCCCTATTTCTTTAACGCCGGCCTGTTTAACACCGGGCGCGATCTGGCTCTGCTGGGCCGTTTTTATGCCGAGGCGCTGGTGGATTCCGGGATTGAGTTCGACCTGCTGTTTGGCCCGGCCTACAAAGGGATCCCGATCGCCACCACCACCGCGGTGGCGTTAGCCGAACACCATGACCGCGACCTGCCTTACTGCTTTAACCGTAAAGAGGCAAAGACTCACGGCGAAGGCGGCAATCTGGTCGGTAGTCCACTGCAAGGGCGGGTCATGCTGGTGGATGACGTGATCACCGCCGGTACGGCGATTCGCGAATCCATGGAGATCATCCAGGCCAACGGCGCGCAGCTGGCGGGCGTGCTGATCTCCCTGGATCGTCAGGAGCGCGGCCGCGGTGAAATCTCCGCCATTCAGGAAGTGGAGCGGGATTACGGCTGCCAGGTTATCTCGATCGTAACCCTGAAAGAGCTGATCGCTTATCTGGAAGAGAAACCGGAGATGGCGGAACACCTGGCCGCCGTTCGCGCTTATCGCGAAGCCTACGGCGTGTAACGAAAAAGCCCGGTAAGCAGAGCGCTACCGGGCAATGCAAAGAAAACTACTGCAGCTGTGCGGCGACCAGCGGCCAGCGGGCGTCGAAATCATCCGTCGGACGGTATTTGAACTCGCTGCGCACAAAGCGCGACAGCATGCCCTCGCAGAAGGCGAGCAGCTGGCTGGCCAGCAGCGTTTCGTCGAGCGTGTAGCCTTCGCCTTCGCGCATTTTTTTCTCGCGCATCACCTGACGCAGCTGCACTTCGATGCGTTCAAAAAGCTGGTTGATACGGCCCTGCAGCCGGTCCTGTTCGAACATCAGCGCGTGTCCGGTGAGGATGCGCGTCAGCCCAGGATTACGCTCGCCAAACCCAAGAATCAACAGAACAATCAGGCGCAGGCGCGCGGACGTGTCCTTCTCATCTTTCAGAATCAAATTGATGCGCGTAATCAGACTGTCTTCAATGAACTCGATCAGGCTGTCAAACATGCGGGTTTTACTGGGAAAATGGCGATACAGCGCGGCCTCAGAGACGCCGACGGAAGCTGCCAGTTTCGCGGTGGTAATACGTTGACTACCATCGCTGGATTCCAGCATTAGCGCCAGAGATTGAAGTATTTCTTCGCGACGATTCCGTTTCGCAGTTTGCTTTTCTGCCATGTTTTAAAATACCCCTGAAAATAAGCACTTGTCAGGCAGACATCCACAACGCGACCGCAAACCAGAGTTTGCGGTGGTGTTATTGCATTATGCGCGTTGGGATGCAGATTCCGTGTTGCTGGGCCTATTTGCGCCCTGAGTGACCGAAGCCGCCTTCGCCGCGGTCGGTGGCATCGAAAGATTCCACCAGGTTAAATTCCGCCTGCACGACCGGCACAAAGACCATCTGCGCGATACGTTCGCCCGGCTCGATAACAAAGCTCTGCTGACCGCGGTTCCAGACGGACACCATCAGCTGCCCCTGGTAATCGGAGTCGATAAGGCCCACCAGGTTGCCCAGCACCACGCCGTGCTTATGACCCAGGCCCGAGCGCGGCAGGATCACCGCCGCCAGAGAGGGATCGGCGATATGAATCGCAAGGCCGGTCGGCAACAGCGTGGTTGCGCCCGGCGCCAGCTCTACGGCGTCGTCGAGACAGGCTCGCAGGTCAAGTCCGGCGGAGCCGGAGGTGGCATAGGTCGGCAGCGGAAATTGCTGGCCGACACGCGGGTCCAGAATCTTAACGTCGATTTTTTTCATCATAACGGGTCACGATCTCGTCGAGTAATAATTGGCCCAGGAGTTCCTTGCGCTCAAGTGGTAAGCGCTTTTCCCCATCCTGCCAGAAAAGGTGTAATGCGTTGCTATCGCTGTTAAATCCCTGATTAGGCTGGGAAACATCGTTGGCGCAAATCAGGTCGAGGTTTTTGCGGGCACGTTTTTGCCGCGCATATTCTTCCACATTATTCGTTTCGGCGGCAAACCCAACGACGTAGGGGCGATGCGATTTTAGCGCTGCAACCCCGGCGACGATATCCGGGTTTTTAACCATTTTTATTGTTAATTCATCACCTTGTTTTTTTATTTTATCTTCGGCGATGGCGGCGGCGCGGTAATCCGCCACCGCGGCGCAGCCAATAAAAATGTGCTGCTGCTGAGCGCTGGCCTGGACGGCCGCTTCCATTTCCAGCGCGGTAGTTACATCAATGCGCTGCACAAAGGGCGGTGTCGGTAGCGATACCGGTCCGCTGACCAGGGTCACGTTCGCGCCGCGCTGTGCGGCGGCGGCGGCAATCGCGAAGCCCATCTTACCGGAGCTGTGGTTTGAGATGTAACGCACCGGATCCAACGGCTCACGGGTCGGGCCCGCGGTAATCATGAGGTTGAGATGTTGCAAATCTTTGACAGGGGAGGCGAAATGCTGTGCAACCATCTCCACGATGGTTAACGGATCGAGCATTCGCCCCGGGCCGACGTCGCCGCAGGCCTGGCTACCGCTGTCCGGTCCCCACAGCAGCAGGCCGCGGGAAGCGAGCGTCTGCAGATTATGCTGGGTGGCCTGCGCGCGATACATCTGCTGGTTCATGGCGGGCAAGACGGCAACCGGGGAAGGGGTGGCGAGACAGATCGTCGACACCAAATCATTGGCCATGCCTGCCGCCACGCGGGCGATCAAATCGGCGGTCGCCGGGGCGAGGATCACCAGGTCGGCCCATTTTCCGAGCTCAATATGGCCCATGGCCGCTTCCGCCGCCGGATCGAGCAGGCTGTCGGAAACCGGATAGCCGGATACCGCCTGCAGGCTGAGTGGGGTGATGAACGCTTTTGCCGCCTCCGTCATTGCGACACGCACTTCCGCGCCGCGTTCACGTAGTCGCCGTACCAGTTCCGGGGTTTTATACGCCGCGATACCGCCGCTGACGCCCAGGACGATTTTTTTACCCGCCAGAGTCATCATGATGTATTCCTGTTGCCGTAGACCAGAATCCGCGCATCTTATCACAATCCTGCCGCCGTCGTGCCTCTGACGGGCATTCACTTTGCGAGCGGCTACGCAGGGTGAAAAGCGGCGGGTCGGCAGCGTCGTCAGGTTGTGCCAGGATAGGCTGATTCACGCAGGAGGGCGCATGGACGGAACGGAAAATCTGATGCCACGGGAGAAGATGCTGCAATTCGGCATCGAGGCGCTGACGGATGTTGAGCTACTGGCGCTGTTTCTGCGCATTGGCACACGCCGTCAGGATGTGCTGAGCTACGCCCAGGCGTTATTGCAGCGTTTTGGTTCGCTCTACGCTCTGCTTTCCGCTGATAAAGCGCAACTGGTTGCCGTTGACGGGCTGGGGCTGGCGAAATATGCGCAACTGAAGGGGATTGCCGAGCTGGCGCGGCGCTATTTTAGCTCGCAGCTGGTTGAGGAGGCCGCGCTGGTCACCCCCTCGATGACGCGGGAATTTTTGCAAAGCCAGCTGACGGAAGAGGAGCGCGAGATCTTTATGGTGATCTTTTTAGATAATCAGAACCGCGTGTTGAAACATAGCCGCCTTTTTTCTGGTACTCTTAGCCACGTTGAGGTGCATCCGCGAGAAATTGTACGCGAAGCCATCAAAGTGAACGCCGCCGCCGTGATCCTTGCGCATAATCATCCCTCCGGTAGTCCGGAGCCGAGTCAGGCTGACAGGCTGATTACCGAAAGGGTGGTAAAGTGTTGTCGATTCATGGAGATACGTGTGCTTGACCATCTGGTTATCGGCCGCGGTGCGTATGTATCTTTTGCCGAACGTGGCTGGATTTAGCCCCGAACTGGCGATCCTTCGGGATCTTTGTCTGTTCGGGACTTGAGCACATCGCCGAGTCAGCGTATACTACGCCACCTTTGAGAATCTCGGGTTTGGCATTTGGGCCTGGCAGTCGAGAGTTCACATTGAACTGCGATGACCAGGCTGTAAAGCCTGACGAGGCGCCAATACCCCATACGAAGCTCGAGCTAATTTGATTTTTGGAGAATAGACATGTCCCGAGTCTGCCAAGTTACTGGCAAGCGTCCGGTGACCGGTAACAACCGTTCCCACGCACTGAACGCGACTAAACGCCGTTTCCTGCCGAACCTGCACTCTCACCGTTTCTGGGTTGAGAGCGAGAAGCGTTTTGTCACCCTGCGCGTATCTGCTAAAGGTATGCGTGTAATCGATAAGAAAGGCATCGATACAGTTCTGGCTGAACTGCGTGCCCGTGGCGAAAAGTACTAAGTACTTAGAGGAAATAAATCATGGCTAAAGGTATTCGTGAGAAAATCAAGCTGGTTTCTTCCGCTGGTACTGGTCACTTCTACACCACCACGAAGAACAAACGTACCAAACCGGAAAAAATGGAACTGAAAAAGTACGATCCGGTTGTACGTCAGCACGTTATCTACAAAGAAGCTAAAATCAAATAATTTTAGCCTCCTTGTATAAAAACCCCGCTCCGGCGGGGTTTTTTGTTTTTAAAACTCCCCCATATTGCTTTCACACACTCCCTTTTCAGCCACCTGTCCGTGAAGCACAATACGCCGGGTTAATGGAGGAAAATCATGCCTGAATTACCAGAGGTTGAAACCAGCCGTCGCGGCATTGAGCCGCACCTGGTTGGCGCCACCATTCTGCACGCCGTCGTGCGCAACGGACGGTTGCGCTGGCCGGTTTCCGAAGAGATTTATCGCCTGAGCGACGTTCCGGTGCTCAGCGTGCGACGTCGCGCCAAATATTTGCTTCTGGAACTCCCGGACGGCTGGATCATCGTCCATCTTGGGATGTCGGGGAGCCTGCGCATCCTGAGCGAAGAGCTGCCTGCGGAAAAACACGATCACGTTGATCTGGTTATGAGTAACGGTAAAGTCCTGCGCTATACCGATCCGCGCCGCTTTGGCGCCTGGCTATGGACCAAAGAGCTGGAAGGCCACCCGGTGCTGGCGCATCTGGGGCCGGAACCGCTAAGCGATGCCTTCAACGCCGACTATCTCCAGCAGAAATGCGCGAAGAAGAAAACCGCGATCAAACCCTGGCTGATGGATAACAAGCTGGTGGTGGGCGTCGGCAATATCTACGCCAGTGAATCGCTGTTCTCCGCCGGGATCCACCCTGACAGGCTGGCGTCCTCGCTGTCGCGGGACGAGTGCGAGCAGTTGGTGAAGGTGATTAAGCTGGTCCTGCTGCGCTCGATAGAGCAGGGCGGCACCACGCTGAAGGACTTCCTGCAAAGCGATGGCAAGCCCGGTTATTTTGCCCAGGAGCTACAGGTCTATGGCCGCAAGGGCGAACCCTGCCGGATCTGCGGCACGCCGGTCGTCGGGACCAAACATGCCCAGCGGGCGACCTTTTATTGCCGCCAGTGTCAGAAATAGTCACCGGAACAGGAATGATTGTCGGCCAGGTCAGCGAAACTGCGGGTGCGCATCTGGCGGACCGGGGGCGTTTGTAGGCCAGGTAAGCGCAGCGCCACCTGGCATCAAGACAGAGACAGAGCCCGCGTGGCTCACGCCCCAGCAGATGCGTTACTTCAGCTTATTCAACAGCGCCTGGTGGACGTTGGCTGGCAGGAAATGAGAGACATCGCCCTGGTGGCGCGCGACTTCCTTCACCAGCGAAGAGGAGATAAACGACCACTCTTTGCACGGCATCAGGAACACGCTCTCAAGGGTGGGCATCAGATGGCGATTCATATGGGCCAGCTGCATCTCATACTCGAAATCCGCCACCGCCCGCAGGCCGCGGATCAGGATGTTGGCCTGCTGCGCGCGCGCGAAGCTGGCCATCAGGTCGCTGAAGCCGACCACCTGCACGTTCACCAGGTGGGCCGTCGCCTGCTCCGCCAGCGCAATGCGTTCATCAAGGCTGAACATCGGCTTTTTGCTTGGGCTGGCGGCGATAGCCAGCACCACTTTATCGAACATGCTCGCCGCGCGGGTGACAATATCGATATGGCCATTGGTGATGGGATCGAAGGTACCCGGATAGATCGCTTTTGTGCTCATGATGACTCTTTCTCCGAGTAGCCGTGGCTCAGCGCCCACAGCTCGGTATATTTTGTAAACGTATACTGCGCGTTGACCATCGCCAGTAACCAGCCCTGCTTACCGTCCAGCACCCCACCGCGCAGCAGCAGCGTTTTCAGGAACGCCCCCAGCGTATGGCTGAATATCCCCGCCATCGAGGTCTTCTTGCCCTTCTGATGGCGTTCCAGCGCCCACGCGGCGGCATACGCCAGCTGTTTTTGCTGGAAGCCAGCGAAGTCGCGGCACGTCAGATGCAGGAGATCGCCGGTCAACGGAATGACCTCGGCGCCCAGGCTATCCAGCGATTCATGGACCAGATTATCGTTATAGCGGTAACGGGCGCGTTCGTACAGGCGCAGGACGCGATCGGGGTACCAACCGCTGTGGCGCATAAAGCGTCCGAGAAAATAGTTACGCCGGGCGATGCTGTAGATGGCGCCGCGCTGCGGGGCTTCCAGTACCTTAAGAATAGCCTGCCTGAGTTCTGGCGTGACGCGCTCATCGGTATCGATCATCAACACCCAGTCGCCGGTGGCGTAGTCCTGCGCGCGCTGGCGCTGAATGCCATAGCCTCGCCAGTCGGTATGGGTATAGACCTGCGCCCCGAGGCGGCGAGCCAGCTCGACGGTGCTGTCAGTACTGCCGGAGTCGAGGACGATAATTTCATCCGCCCAGCTAACGGAGTCCAGACAATCCGGCAGCAGGTCCGCTGCGTTTTTGGCGATCATCACCACGGAAAGCCGGTTAGACATTAATGACTCCGCTGCGGCAGGTAAGGTTGCAGTAACTGTAGCAGACGCGACAGCGCGCCCTGGTTCTGGTGCAGCACTTCCACCGCGTGACGGCCATACCACAGGCGGTAGTCTTCATCGGTCAGGAGCGTGGAAACCTCTTTGACCAGCGAGTTCGCGTCGGTGACGGTGATCAGGCCATCGTCCTGCTGCAGCTTGGCGCAGATATCTTTGAAATTGAAGGTATGCGGCCCCATCAGCACCGGAATGGCGTGCGCCGCCGGCTCGAGCGGATTATGGCCGCCGCGCTCCACCAGGCTGCCGCCGACGAAAGCGAGGTCGGCAATGCCGTAGAGCAGCATCAGTTCGCCCATGGTATCGCCAATAACCACCTGGGTACTGGAGGAGGGGATCTCGCCGGTGCTGCGTAGAGTGAAGCTCATTCCGGCTTTTTGCACCATGTCGCGGGCGTCAGGGAAGCGCTCCGGATGGCGGGGAACAAGGATCAGCAGCAGGTTCGGAAAGGTCTCCAGCAGCTTTTTATGCGCCTGGAGGATAATTTGCTCTTCGCCATCGTGGGTGCTGGTGGCAATCCAGACTTTGCGGTGCGGCGCCCATTGCCGACGCAGCGTCACCGCGCGCGCCGCCAGCTCTGGCGTAACGGAGATATCGAATTTCAGGCTGCCGGTGACCGCCAGCTGATTGCGCTTCAGTCCCAGCGCGAGGAAGCGGTTGCCATCTTCTTCATTCTGCGCGGCGATAAGCGTAATACGGCTCAACAGGCGGCGCATAAAGCCGCCCAGTTTGGCATAGCCTTTGGCTGAACGTTCGGACAGGCGGGCGTTGGCAATCACCAGCGGGATCTTACGCTTATGCAGCGCGGCCACCATGTTCGGCCACAGCTCGGTCTCCATGACGATCACCAGCTTCGGCTGAACGGTGTCCAGGAAGCGGTTCATAGCGCCGGGCAGATCGTAGGGCAGATAGACGTGATGGACATCTTTGCCGAAGGCCGACATGGCGCGCTCGGAGCCGGTCGGCGTCATGGTGGTGACGGTAATCGGCAGAGAAGGGTAGCGGTGGCGCAGGGCGCGAACCAGCGGAATGGCGGCTAAGGTCTCGCCGACGGAAACGGAGTGCAGCAGAATGCCATCCGGCTCTACCTTGTTCTGACAGAAGCCATAGCGTTCCGCCCAGCGTTTACGGTAGGCAGGAGCCTTACGACTGCGCAGCAGCAGCCGCAGCCACACCAGCGGCTGAATAAGGTAAAGTAGGGTGGTATAAAGCAATTCCAAACTATTTATCCGTTCTCTGTTTTGGCGGGCAAATTCTAAGCATTTAGCCCGCGTAAAGCTATCTCTTTGGCGGAAACAGCGGGTTTTTGGTCTATCCCGCGTGGCGATAACGCTTAATACGCAGATAACGGCGTCCCAGGCGCCAGCGTAAACGGAAAGTACAGGCGTTTTTCCAGATTAACCGCCAGATACCGCGGTCGAAGAATTCTTTAATAATAACATGCTTTTTCGACTCATCTTTCATGCTGTCGAAGGTGTGGATGATCCCCAGGCCTTCTTTGGCGATCTGCCAGCGACAGGCGGCGATATGGCGCACTTTATCCGGGTAACGCTGGTTGATCGCCTCCAGCATCTCCAGAATTTTCATGTAATGGCGCGCCGAACGCATCAGCGTGTCGTCGTTGTCCGGCTTATGCGATACCGACTCAGAATGGATGTAGTAATCATAGAATTGCTGACTGGTGTACTGCACGCGCTCCGCGGCCAGCAGCGCCTCGGTGGTCCACGGGATATCCTGATGGCGCAGGCCGGGCTCGAAATGGAAGTGATGCTGGCGGATAAAATCGTGGCGATAGATATTGAGCCAGGTGACGTGCAGAAATTTCCGCGAGTCCAGGGCCTGCTTGAGCCAGACATGGCCCGGCAACACGCCGGTCGAGGGCAAGCGATCCAGCGGGAAGATCGGGTGGCTCTCGCGGCGCTTTTCGTACACGTAGGTGCCGTTGCAGGTGGCGACATCGAGATGTGCTTTCTCGGCCATTTCCAGCAGCGTGCGATACATGCCCGGATAGAGTTTATCGTCGATGTCCGGAAACGCGAGGTACTTGCCGCTGGCGGCGGCGAGGCCGGTATTACGCGCGACCGAGACGCCCTGGTTTTCCTGCTCCAGCACCTGGACGTTCTGCAGCCGATCCCGCCATTCGGCGATCACCGCCAGGCTGTTGTCCGTCGACCCATCGTTCACCAGGATCAGTTCATAGCTGTCCAGCTGCTGCTGTTCAATGCACTCAAAGAATTGCGCAAGAAATTTCTCACCGTTGTAGACGGCAGCCACGATGCTCAGTAAAGGCGTTTGACTCATAAATCTTCGATCCTGGTTAACTAACGGCGTCAGGTGCGCTGCAGCTGACGGTACTGCTGACAAATGGACACGACGCTGAATTTTTCCAGCGCGGCATCGTCGATGGCCGGCGGGTTATGGTAAATGCTTTGCATCGTCTGAGCCAGCGCCGGACTGGTGAGATCCGCCAGACCCCGGGCAAGTTCGCCGGTCAGGATCTCGGTGACGCCGCCGGGACAGCGGGTGCTGGCGACCGGGGTATGTAACAGCAGCGCCTCCACTACCACATTGCCGAATCCTTCGCTATCCGAGCTCAAAACCAGCATCCGCGCGCCTTTGATCCACGGTAAGGGGTTTTTCTGAAAACCCTTGAACCACACCCGGTCTTCAATCTCAAGCGTTTTGGCCAGCTGGCGCAGGCGTTGCTCTTGCTCCGGTTTCCCCTGTCCTAACAGCACCAGCGGCGCGTCAATGCCGCTTTGCGCGTAGGCTTCGAGCAGGCGGTCGTGACGTTTACCGGGATGGAAGCGGCCGACGTGAATCAGGTAGTCGCCGTCCGGGCGCTCGCTGTCGGCTTCCGCTTCTGCGCGCAGGGCGGCGATATCGAAGGGGTTATAGATGGTTTTCAGCTGCGCCGGGCGCAGGGCGAAGGCTTCCACCAGATCGCGCCCCACGGCGTCGGAAACCGCCACCACGTTGCGTCCCTGGTAAATCTGCTTAATTTTCTGCTGCTTCATCCAGCGGTCAAAGCCGGTACGGTGACCGAGATAAGAGGCCGAGAAGACGCCGTGCAGGCAGAACCAGACGTTGCGCTCGCGCAGCGCCCGGCTGCGGGCGACGATGCGGTCGGTTTTATGCAGGTTGGAGAGCACAAGGTCAAATTGTCCCTGCTGCTCGGCCCGGATGACCGCGGCGTCCAGCTGGCGGGCGCGGCGGGACAGCTCGGTCAGCTTGCGCCAGGGTTTGCGGCAGCGATCGGCCACCACCTGGTAGTCGAGCCCCTCGGGCAAGGGGTACTCGCAGACGTCGCGTAGCGAAATGAGTGATACCCGATCGCCGTCGCGCAGGAACTGTGCCGCCAGGGTCAGGACCACTTTTTCCGCGCCGCCGCCGGGCAATCCATCAATCACAAATAAGATGCGCATCGTTATTTCACCAGATCCTGATAAAGGGAAAGCAGCTGGGTGGAGAGGCGCTCGCTGGTGCAGGCCATGATGCGCTCGCGGGCGCGGTCGCCTTCCACGGAGCCCAGCGCGCGGGCGGGGAGGGCCATCACCGCCTGCTGCAGCGCCGGGATATCCAGGGCGTCGCAGACGTAACCGTTGTGGCCGTTGACGATAAACTCCGCCCCGCCGCAGCCGGTGGTGGTGATCACCGGCAGACCGCAGGCCATTGCCTCGAGGATGACGTTGGGGAACGGATCGTAGAGAGTGGGCAGCAGCAGGCCATCGGCCATCTGATAGAACGGCAGCGTCTCCGACTGCATGCCGAAGAAGCGCACCCGCGCTTCGCAGT
Organism: Klebsiella sp. GB_Kp047; assembly: GCF_040065235.1. Lineage (NCBI taxonomy): Bacteria > Pseudomonadati > Pseudomonadota > Gammaproteobacteria > Enterobacterales > Enterobacteriaceae > Klebsiella > Klebsiella sp. GB_Kp047. The sequence continues at coordinate 41,543 of NZ_JBEAJG010000029.1, forward strand.
TCAGGCTTTTCGCCAGCGCCTGGTAGCGCGGCTGATCCTTATCTTTGCCAACCACCAGCAGATAGCGATCGGTCGGGGCGATGGCGCGGATCGCCGCCGCCAGCCCTTTACGCTCAAAGCCGGAGCCGACGTAAATCAGGCAGGTTGCCTGCAGCGGCAACTGCCATTTGGCGCGTAAGGCGGCAAAGGTGTCTTCGCCCGGCGGCAGGAAGCGCTGGTTATCAATGGCGTTATAGATAACGTGGATCTTGTCCGCCGGCAGGCCAAAGTCTTCAATGATCTCGCGCTTGATCATCTCGGCGTTGCAGATCACCCCGCGCAGATGCGGGTCTTCGTACATCTCCCGTTCCGCTTTCATCACATAACGGTGGTAGCGGTCGGCGAACAGCAGGCGGCTTTTCCAGGCCGGTAAGATGCGCGAGCGCTGTTGCAGCCAGCGGCGATGAACGCCATCGCCGGCGCGGTAGAGATCGCAGCCGGGAATACGCTCATGGCTCTGCACCAGGTCGAAGGACTCGCGCTGCCAGAGCGCTCGCGCGGCGTTGGCAAACCCACGCTCGCGGCTGATGCGCCCCCATTTGCGTGGGTTACAGATATGGATCTGCCAGTCGGGCTTGACCGGCCCCTGCCATTCGCGGGTGATGACGTTCAGCTGCAGATGACTGCTGTCGAGGGCTTCCAGCGCGCGGGAGACAAACCGTTCTGCGCCGCCGTCCGGGCGGTACTTCTGCCGCACCAGAGCCAGCCTGAATTTACTCATGCCAGTACCTTTTTCGCCGCCGCGATCACGGCGTCGGTAGGAATTAAATCGAGATAACGTTCGTCGGTGTTGGTGTTGATGGCGTCCGGGTCGGGCAGCGGTCCGAAGTCGCCGGCCCAGATCACCTCGCCTTTCGCCTGCCACGGACGCCAGAAGGTCAGCTTCGAGGGGCCGAACAGGGCGACCAGCGGGGTGCCGAGAGCCGCTGCCATATGCATCGGCACCGAGTCGACGCCGATAAACAGCCGGGCGTGATCGATCACCGCCGCCAGCTGGCGCAGCGTTAACTGACCGGCTAAAGAGTGCAGCCGCGCCTGCGGGCAGCCGGCGATGATGGTCTCCACCATCTGCTTCTCTCTGTCGTCGGGGCCGGAGGTGAGCACCACCGCGTACCCTTCGGCGGACAGCGCGTTGATCAGCGCGCTCATCCGATCTTCGCGCCAGCATTTAAAGAACCAACGCGACGTTGGCTGGATGACGATGTAGTTATCCCGGAAGTCCTCCGGCAGCAGGGCGCGGCTGGTGGCCCAGTCTGCTTCGCTGTAGCCCATCCGCGCCGGCGCGTCGTTCAACTGGATACCGAGCGGAGCGAGGATAGAGAGATTCTGCTGTACCGTATGCAGCTGATTATGCTGTTGGGTGGCGGCCAGCGCGGTGTGGCAATAGCGCCAGAACGGGTGGCGACGCTTCGGAAAATCAAAGCCGATCCGCGTCGCGGCGCCGGTCAGTTTGCTGATAATCGCGCTCGGCCACTGGTCGGCAAGGTTAAGCACCATATCGTATCGCTGCTGGCGCAGCGTCTGAATGAGCTGCCATTGCATCTTCAACTGATGCTTTTTCCCCTGCTTTTTCCAGCGGCGGTCGAGACCATAAATTTGGTGAATATCGGGGTTGGCGGCGAGCATATCCCGGGTCTCTTCATACAGCAGGACATCCACGCAGGCGGCGGGGTACTGCTGTTTCAGCGCGTGAATAAGCGGGGTGATCAGCAGCATGTCGCCATGATGGCGCAGCTTAATGACCAGGATCCGCGCCGGGTTCAAGGGGCTGCGGGAGAGGGTTTCAGGCGTCATACTCTGTTCTTCATCCAGGATAAGGGTTCCGATTCTAGGGGATCAGACAGATTGAGAGAAGCGTTGTATTGCTCTACCATGACCCGATACGTATGGCCTGAGGACGTTTTCGTGCACAATCCCGCATTTCTCATCACGATTGATACAGAGGGCGATAACCTCTGGCAAAAACATGACAGCATCACCACCGAGAATGCGCGTTATCTCCCGCGTTTTCAGCAGCTTTGCGAAAAGTATGGCTTTAAACCGGTCTATTTGACCAACTATGAAATGGCCATCGACCCCTTTTATATCGAATTCGCCAGAGACGTGATTGCCCGCGGCACCGCGGAAGTCGGTATGCATTTGCATGCCTGGAACAGCCCGCCGACCGAGCCGCTGACCGCCGACGACTGGCGGCATAAGCCTTATCTCATTGAATACAGCGATGCCATGATGCGTGAAAAGGTCGACTATATGACGCATTTGCTGGAGGACACCTTCCAGACCAAAATGGTTAGCCATCGCGCCGGGCGCTGGGCCTTTGACGAGCGCTACGCGCGTCTGCTGGTGGAGCACGGTTATCAGGTGGATTGCTCGGTGACCCCGCGGGTGAACTGGAAGACCGCCAAGGGGGCGCCGCAGGGCGATGGCGGGACCGATTATCGCCGCTTCCCGCAGCATGCCTATTTCCTCGATGAAAATGACATCAGCCGCGAAGGCCACTCGCCGCTGCTGGAAGTGCCGATGAGCATTCAGTACAAGCACTCCGCGTGGATGAACAGCGTGAAGCAGGGCTACGACCGCCTGCGCGGCAAAGTGCGTTCCCCCTCCGTACACTGGCTGCGACCGATGGGCGGCAATGTGGAGACGATGAAAAAAGTCGTCGAACAAACGTTGACGCAGGGCAATGACTACGTGGAATATATGCTCCACTCTTCAGAGTATATGCCCGGCGGCAGCCCTACGTTCCAGAATGAACGGGATATTGAGCGTTTATACGCTGACCTTGAAGCCTTTTTTAGCTGGCTGGCGCCGCAGGTGAAGGGCATGACGTTGGCAGAATATTACCAGCGGAAAATCACACAGCGCTAACACAGCTCAAGGTACCGTATGCGTATCCTTAAACAACTGACGCGGAAAAAGAACGCTTTTTTCCGCGGCATTAAATTTAATTTAATTAACTATCGATACAGAAATAAGCCGGCGCGCAAACCCTTCGACCCGGCCCCTGTGCGCCGCGTGCTGCTATTGCGCCTGGACGATAAAGTCGGCGATATGGTGGTGACCACCGGCTGCGCCAGAATACTGGCCGAACGGGGATATCAGGTTTCGGTGTTAACCGGACCAATATGCTGCGAAATATTAGCCGGCTCAGAATTCATCGAGCAAGTATATTTATATCGACCACGCATGTCCTTAAATACGTTACGGGCGGCGGGTTTTGATGCGGTTATCGATTTTGATGACGTGACCAGCTATGAACGTTTTAAATTACTCGCCGATTTACGGGCGACCAGCGTGATTGGCTTTAATAAAGAGCCCTATAAACTTTACGATCATTCGATCGCTTTTTTTGACAGCAACAGCCATATTTCCCAGCGCTATAAACAGGTGGTGAAGCTTTTTGGCGTCGTTGACGACCAGCCATACGACTATCATCTCCCTGGCTGTCGCCATGAGCGGGAGAAGGTGGCGCGCTTGCTTTCCCAGGCCGGAGAGGTCGCACTGCGCATCGCCATTAACCCTTTTACCGCCTCCGAAGATAAAGACTTCTGTCGTCATCAGGTGGCGACCCTGGTCGAGCGGCTACATGCTCTGCCTTACCGGGTCTGTATCGTGATGGTGGGGCGCAGTGAGAAGATTCAGCAGCTGGGGCTGGATATGGCGCTGTACATCGCCGACAGCACCATCAACTCCGCCGTGGAGGTGATCCGCAGCTGTGATTTAGTCATTACGCCGGACACCTCGATCGTGCATATCGCCCGCGCCTTCGATAAACCGATGGTGGCGGTCTATAACAAACGTAAACTCAAGGATACCGGGCTGCCCGGCTATCATATTTGGGCGCCGGGCTATGACAAAGCGAGGCAGATCGTCTGTGAAGAAGCGAATGTCGCCGATGTGGCGATTGAGTCGGTGTGGCCGGTGATTAAAGAGCAGGCCGACCGGCTGGTCGCCGCCCGCAGTTAATATAAAAGTGACTATAAAAAAGGGCCGTCAGCGGCCCTTTTTTGTTAACGCTTTTCCGCTAGCCCTTTGCTGAGCGCTATGCCCAGCGGCAGCCAGAACAGCACCCAGGTCTCCCGGGGGTTGCTGATGATAAACATCCCCTGCGAGGCCATAAACACCAGGGCGTAAAACAGGATCGCCAGACTGTAGCGGCTGTCGGAGCGGCGCTTGCGCCACGCCTGCCAGAGTCCGCAGGCAATGACCGCAAGCAGCAGTAGTAAACCTACGATGCCGCCTTTCAGCAGGGCGCCCATATACACGCTGTGGGTGGTGGTGATGTGTTCGCCGCTGTAGTTGATGAAATCCAGTTCATAGCTGAAACCGCGTCCCAGCCAGGGCTGGCTGGCCATCTCCGACAGCGTATGGTGCCAGATACTCAGACGCAGCCCGCTTTGGGTGCCCAGCTCTTCGAAACGGGCGAGCAGCATGTCGCCCACCGGCGTCATGACCAAAAGCAGAGCCACCAGCACGGCCAGCGCCGCGGCGATCAGCAGGTTGCGGCGGGTGAAGACGTGCAGGTGCAGCGTACAGCCGACCGCCAGCACCAGGGCGATGATCGGCCCGCGGCTTTGGGTCAGCAGCATCATCACCAGCATGATGGCCACCGGCAGATAGAGCCAGTGGCTGGCTTTTTCTTTCAGTAGCATGCCGCAGATTAAGATGCCGATGCCGCAGTATCCGGCAAGGTCGATAACGTTTGTTGGCCCGGGGTTCTCGGGGGAGACCGCTCGTTCGGTGAGGACCAGCGTGTGGTCGAACATCAGCGTCCACAGCGAGAGCACGGTGATCCCGCCAACCACCGCCAGCATGGCCAGGCGGCGGGTTCGTTCGTCGCTAAGCAGCATCGCCATCAGCAACAGATAGCCCGTCAGATACACACCGTGGGTGATCGGCGAATCAATATGCTGCGGCGTATGGCCCCACAGGTTACTGAGGGCGTAATAGGTAAAGAAGGCCGCCAGCAGCGTCCAGGTCTGCCACTGCTCGCGTAACACGTCGGCCAGCGCCTGGCGGTTTTCCTGGCGTACCAGCGACAGCAACAGCAGCAGGATCGATAAATGCAGCAGATTATTGGTCCGGGTGGACATACAAAAAATCGCGCTAAAAAATAAAAACAAAGGAAAGACAATCGAGTAACCCTGTCGGGCGAAGTTACTCACTTTTAAAGTACTCATTAAACGCAACCTTTTCGAAAATAGTATCCGGTACAGCGCTTTCTGGGGAAAAATTAATCACCCGGATCTGGCGTTGCTGCAGTACCTGCGCGGCATGCGCAAAGGAGGGCATGACGAGGGTATCCACTTTTGTTGCCAGGTAAGAAGGCAATTTTTCTTGTTGTGTTTCGTAGAATCGCGGCTGGTTAAAATTGGTCATATCCAGGCCGCTCACCAGGATAGTATTGAAGCCCAGCCAGGCGAGAACTTGCAGCGCCCAGTAGACCACCGTACCGGCATCAAAGACGCCCTGGCGAATATCGGTGCTAAAACAGATATCCGGGCGCTGGGGATGAAAGCACATCGCCGGATTCTGCTGGTAAGTGCGCTTTATCGCTTCGCTGGCGACTTTCGGCTGGTAAATCTTATAGCAACCGTCCTCAATCAACGCCAAACGGCAGCGCAGCGCGTCCGGATAGCGATCGACGATTTTGGCGATCCCATGCATGGTGGTGAACAGCAGAATGTCCGGTTGGCTGACGATAGCGCGGATAATGTCCGGCTTCTTATCGAAAAACTCCATGTCGACGATGGTATAGAGCGAAAAGTGCAGGCGGTCGGCAAGATGCCAGGCGCCATTGACGCCCATCACTGGGATCGTTTTCGACAACAGGGAAAAATCGATATTGCGGGTCGAAGGGCCGGTGGCGGTCAGCAGGACTTCACCCTGCATGCTGTTTTTCAGCGCGCTCAGGCTGACCAGCGGCACCGTTTTCCCTTTATAGCGCAACGCGCTTATTTCGCCGCTCGGCGCGCGGGTGATGCGGGTAAAAGGCCACAGATTTTCATTGTGACGATAAGCGCGAGGGCGGGTGTAGCGATAGATCTGCTTAAACAGAGATCCCATCAGAGCAGCCCCTGATTGTGCAGAAGAAGATGAACCCGGCTGGCGGTAATATCGCCGGTGCTGGCGCTGTTTTCCGGCCGCACGATGTGCTGGTTTTTACCGTATCCGCCAATCAGCCCCGGATCGGTCGGGCCGTAAAGCGTGAAGTTCGGTTTATCCAGCGCGGCGGTCAGATGACTGAGGCCGGTATCGACCGAGACGACGGCCCGGGCGCTGGCCAGAACCTGCGCTACCTGCTCAAGGCTCATGCGCGGCAGCACTTCAACATACTCCCGGCCTTCCGCCAGCCGCTTCGCCCGCGCCTCTTCGTGCGGGGCGCCCCACGGCAGCTTAATGCGGACGCCACTGTCGGCCAGCAGATCGAGCAGCTCCTGCCAGCGGTTTTCCGGCCAGTGCTTATCGTCGCGGGTGGTGGCATGCAGGAACACCAGATAGGGGGCGGCAGCGCTAGCCTCGTGCTGCAGGAAATGGCGCGCAATGGCGTAATCCCCCTGGGTTTGGGGTTTCGCGTAGCCGAGACTTTTGGCGAACAGCTCGCGGGTACGCTCCACGGCGTGCTGCTGTTTCGCAATGTGGTGGCGGCGGTTGTAAAACAGGCTGGCCAGCGGCTCGCGGGCCGTTTGCCAGTCCATACCATGCTTGACGCCGTGCGCCAGGCGGGTGACTAGCGCAGCGCTTTTCACCAGCCCCTGGGCGTCGATGATGGCGTCATACTTTACCGCCTGGACGGCCTCGCGAAAGGCTTTACGCTCCGCTTTGATCGGCGCGGAGAACCAGGCTTTACGCCAGCGGCGGATCGCCACCGGGATCACCCGCTCGACGCTTTCATGCCAGGAGGGGATCTGCGCGAAGCCTTCTTCCACTACCCAGTCGAAGCGGATGCCGGGGATAGCCTGCGCGGCGTCGGTCAGCGCGGGCAGCGTGTGCAGCACGTCGCCCATCGATGAGGTTTTTACAATCAATACCCGCATCCGCTACGCTTCCTCGTGCCCGGTTTTATCCGTCAACAATTCATTCAGCTCTTGCAGGACGCGCTCTGGCGTAATGTCGATCAGGCTCTGATGATAGCCTTCGGCGGCATCGCCTTTGCGCACTTTGTGGTAGCCGCTAATCAGGCGGATCACGCGCGCTTTATGCGACAGCGGCGGGGTAAAGTCCGGACTGCTCGGGCCATACAGCGCCACCAGCGGGCGGTCCAGCGCCGCGGCGACGTGCATCAGCCCCGAATCGTTAGTCACCACCGCTTTACAGGCGGCAATCAGGATCACCGCCTGCTCCAGCTGGGTTTCACCCGCCAGATTCCGGCACCAGGCCTGCTGCTCGCTGCTGAGGGCGGCGATGATCTCTTTGCCGGCCTCGTTATCTTTTGCCGAGCCAAATAGCGCAATCTGATAACCATCGTCGATGAGCTTTTTCGCCAGCGCAGCATAGTGATAGTGCGGCCAGCGTTTTGCCGGGCCGAACTCCGCGCCGGGGCAGAAGCCGATGATCGGCCGATCGTTGGACAGGTTAAAGGCGCTGCAGGCCTGCGACTTTTCCCCTTCGTTGACCTGCAGCTGCGGCCACAGCAGCGGCTGCGGCAGATCTTTGGCGCAGCGCATCACGCCGTTGTCGTAGGCCAGCGCCACGTAGCGTTCCACCATCAGCGGCCAGGCGTCTTTGTCCAGCACCCGGGCGTCGTTGAGCAGGCCGTAGCGCATCTCGCCGCGCCAGCCGGTGCGCAGCGGGATGTTGGCAAAGAAGGGGACTAATGCCGATTTAAACGAGTTCGGCAGCACGTAAGCGCGATCGTAGCGACGCTCGCGCAGGCTGTGCCCGAGCTTGCGGCGTTCGCAGATAGCCAGCGCGCCGTGGCCCAGCGGCATCGGGATCGCTTCGTTCACTTCCGGCATGCGCGATAACAACGGACGGCACCAGGCAGGCGCCATCACGTCGATAATCGCCTGGGGATAGCGCGCCCTGAGCGTACGATAAAGACTTTGCGACATCATCATGTCGCCCACCCAAGACGGGCCTACCACCAGAATTTTCATGTTATCTCTTACGCGCCCCGATTCAGCCAGGCCATATACTCCGTTACGCCTTCGGCAACGGTTTTGAACGGTTTGTCATAGCCCGCTTTACGCAGGTTAGTCAGATCCGCCTGGGTGAACGCCTGGTAGCGGCCTTTCAGTTTGTCCGGGAACGGGATGTACTCGATGCTGCCTTTTTTGTGGTACGCCAGGGTCGCATCGGCGACGGCCTGGAAGGATTCCGCGCGGCCGGTGCCGAGGTTGAAGATGCCGGAAACGCCGTTTTCCCAGAACCACAGGTTGACGTCAGCCACGTCGCCGACGTAGACGAAGTCGCGCTTGAAGCCGTCGCTGCCTTCGAACAGTTTCGGACTTTCGCCATTATTCAGCTGGGTGTTGAGGTGGAAAGCGACGCTCGCCATGCTGCCTTTGTGGCCTTCGCGCGGCCCGTAGACGTTGAAGTAGCGGAAGCCGACGATCTGCGAATTGGCTTCAGGCAGGATCTGACGGACGTATTCATCGAACAGGAATTTGGAGTAGCCGTAGACGTTCAGCGGCTGCTCATACTCGCGGGACTCGATGAAATCGCTGGTGCGTCCACCGTAGGTGGCTGCCGAAGAGGCGTACAGGAACGGAATTTCGCGCTCCAGGCAGTAGTGCAGAAGCTCTTTGGAGTACTGATAGTTGTTGTCCATCATGTACTTGCCGTCCCACTCCGTGGTGGAAGAGCACGCGCCTTCGTGGAAGATAGCGTCAATGTCGCCGAACTCTTCGCCTGCCATAATCTGGATCAGAAAGTCTTCTTTATCCATGTAGTCAGCGATGTTCAGGTCAACCAGGTTCACAAACTTGGTGCCGTCTTTCAGATTGTCGACAACCAGAATGTCGGTGATGCCTTTGTCATTCAGCGCTTTAACGATGTTGCTGCCGATAAAGCCTGCGCCGCCGGTTACGATGATCATAACTGTACCTTTGAAGTTGAGAGCCCGGAGACAATCCGGACATGAATGCTCATATCATATCACCACATGAGCAAGCCTACAGCCATTCGCAGAATAAGGTGCTGGGCTGACGTGATTTATGCTGCAAATAATTCATTCAGGCATGCATCATCTCGTATCAGCGTATAGCTTTGGGTAATATGTGCCAAATTTTGCCGAATCTGGAGAGTTGCAATGCGTGGTGATTTCTACAAACAGTTAACTAGCAATCTGGAGACCGCTCGGGCCGAAGGCTTGTTTAAAGAAGAGCGCATCATCACCTCGGCGCAGCAGGCGGACATTACCGTCGGCGACAGCCACGTGATTAACTTCTGCGCCAATAACTATCTGGGTCTGGCCAACCACCCGGCGCTGATCGACGCGGCGAAATCCGGTATGGACAGCCACGGCTTCGGGATGGCCTCGGTACGCTTCATCTGCGGCACCCAGGATACGCACAAGCAGCTGGAGAAGAAGCTGGCGGATTTCCTAGGTATGGAAGACGCGATCCTCTACTCCTCTTGCTTCGACGCCAACGGCGGCCTGTTTGAAACGCTGCTCGGCCCGGAAGACGCCATTATCTCCGACGCCCTGAACCATGCCTCTATCATCGACGGCGTACGCCTGTGTAAAGCGAAACGCTTCCGCTATGCCAACAACGACATGCAGGAGCTGGAAGCGCGCCTGAAAGAAGCCCGCGACGCCGGGGCGCGTCACGTGTTAATCGCCACCGACGGCGTCTTCTCGATGGACGGCGTGATCGCCAACCTGAAAGGCGTATGCGATCTGGCGGATAAATACGATGCGCTGGTGATGGTCGATGACTCCCACGCCGTCGGCTTCGTCGGCGAAAACGGCCGCGGCTCCCACGAATACTGCGACGTGATGGGTCGCGTCGACATTATCACCGGCACGCTGGGTAAAGCGCTGGGCGGCGCCTCCGGCGGCTACACCGCCGCACGCAAAGAGGTGGTCGAGTGGCTGCGCCAGCGTTCCCGTCCGTATCTGTTCTCCAACTCTCTGGCGCCGGCCATCGTGGCCGCCTCCATCAAAGTGCTGGAGATGGTCGAAGAGGGTGCAGACCTGCGCGATCGCCTGTGGGCCAACGCGCGTCTGTTCCGTGAAAAAATGACCGCGGCAGGCTTCACTCTGGCGGGCGCCGACCACGCCATCATTCCGGTGATGCTGGGCGAAGCGGTGGTGGCGCAGAACTTTGCCCGCGAGCTGCAGAAAGAAGGGATCTATGTCACCGGCTTCTTCTATCCGGTGGTACCGAAAGGCCAGGCGCGTATTCGCACCCAGATGTCGGCGGCGCATACCCCTGAACAAATTGAGCGTGCGGTGGAAGCCTTTACCCGCATCGGTAAACAACTGGGCGTCATCGCCTAATAAGGGTGTGAGATGAAAGCGTTATCCAAACTGAAAGCGGAAGAAGGCATCTGGATGACCGACGTACCGGAACCGGAAGTCGGCCATAACGATCTGCTGATTAAAATCCGCAAGACCGCCATTTGCGGGACCGACGTGCACATCTACAACTGGGATGAGTGGTCGCAGAAGACTATTCCGGTACCGATGGTGGTCGGGCACGAATATGTCGGCGAAGTGGTGGGGATTGGCCAGGAAGTGCGCGGCTTTAAGATTGGCGACCGCGTCTCCGGCGAAGGGCATATCACCTGCGGCCACTGCCGTAACTGCCGCGCGGGCCGTACCCACCTGTGCCGCAACACCATCGGCGTGGGCGTCAACCGCCCGGGCTGCTTTGCCGAGTATCTGGTGATCCCGGCCTTTAACGCCTTTAAAATCCCCGACAATATCTCTGATGACCTGGCGTCTATCTTCGACCCGTTCGGCAACGCTGTGCACACTGCGCTCTCCTTCGATCTGGTGGGGGAAGACGTGCTGGTCTCCGGCGCCGGCCCGATCGGCGTGATGGCGGCGGCGGTGGCGAAACACGTCGGCGCGCGTAATGTGGTGATCACTGACGTTAACGAGTACCGTCTTGAGCTGGCGCGCAAAATGGGCGTCACTCGCGCGGTGAACGTGGCGAAAGAGAACCTCAATGACGTGATGGCCGAGCTGGGGATGACCGAAGGTTTCGACGTGGGCCTGGAGATGTCCGGCGCGCCGCCGGCGTTCCGCAGCATGCTGGATACCATGAACCACGGCGGTCGTATCGCGATGCTGGGTATTCCACCGTCAGATATGTCCATCGACTGGACCAAGGTCATCTTTAAGGGGCTGTTTATCAAAGGGATCTACGGCCGCGAGATGTTCGAAACCTGGTATAAGATGGCGGCGCTGATCCAGTCTGGTCTGGATCTTTCACCGATCATCACCCACCGCTTCGGCATTGACGACTTCCAGAAGGGTTTTGACGCCATGCGCTCCGGCCAGTCCGGTAAAGTGGTTCTGAGCTGGGAATAACGCCTCCGGTCTGTTGTAAAAACCAGCAAAAAAGGCGCCTGCGGGCGCCTTAATTTAGATTTGGATAACATTTTTAGCCTGCTTAATATCAAGCGCACAATTTCTACATCGATTTTACGGTTATTCGCTTATACAGTGTGTTTAGTCGCGGTTTAACTTTGTAACTATCATGCTTAAACTCTCCGTATGCTTACTGACCTGTAACTCTGCACGTCTGCTCATGGAGGTGCTGCCCCCGCTGCTGAGGGTGGCCGATGAGTGTATTGTCGTCGACTCCGGTAGCACCGACGAAACGGTCTCTATTTGTCAGCAGTTTGGTCTCACCGTCCATCACCACGCCTATAAAGCCCACGGCGCGCAGATGAACTATGCCATTGGGCTGGCCAGCCATGACTGGGTGCTGTGCATGGACAGCGATGAAATTCTTGATAACGACGTCGTGTCGGCCATTCAGGCGTTAAAAGCGGGGGAGGAGCCTGACCCGGCATGCGCCTGGCGTTTGCCGCGCTACTGGTTTGTCCTCGGCAAGCAGGTGCGGACGATCTACCCCATTTCCTCGCCGGATTACCCGGTGCGCCTCTTTAACCGCCAGCAGGCGCGATTTAACGACCGGCCGGTGGATGACCAGGTGGTTGGACACGCGCGATCCGTCAGGCTGCCGGGCTTTGTACGCCATGACACCTTTTATTCGCTGCATGAAGTGTTTAATAAGCTGAACAGCTATACCACCCGGCTGGTGAAGCACCAGCAGATCAAACCTTCGCTGGCGCGGGGGATCGTCAGCGCGATTGGCGCTTTCTTTAAATGGTATCTGTTCAGCGGGGCGTGGCGCTATGGCAAAGTCGGCGTGGTCACCGGCCTGTACGCCACGTTTTATAGCTTTCTCAAATATTTTAAGGCGTGGTACGCCCACGAAGATAACCAGGCGCCCGTCGCGCAAAAGCGAACGGACCCCTGAGTGGTCTAGTTGCCGGGATTGTCCCAGCCCTGCCATTTGAGGCGATAGTACTGGACCAGCGCGCTCTGGCTGATGCTGTCGCTGAGGATAGTGAAGAAGCGGCTGGCGTTCACGGGCTCCAGCGGGCGCTTCGGCTTGCAATACTTCACGCCGTGGAACGGATTACGCGGCTTCTGCTGCTGCGGCGCCGTTTGTTGCGCGGGCGGCTGAGCGTAGTTTGGCGTCGAATTGTCGACCTGCGGCTCGTTGAGCAGGCTGCTCGGGCGCACCAGCGTGATATCCGGCGGCAGATTATAGACCATCTGCTGCAGCACCCGCACCGTCGTCGGATGCGGATGGCCAATGGCTATCGCCGAACCGTTACGCCGCGCCAGGGCGACGGCGCGGTTGAACTGGGTGCGGATATCGGCTTCATTCTGCGTATCGTCAAGAAACACCTTGCGCTTAATCACCTTCACCCCGGTGCCCTGCGCGGCGCGCATGGCCTGGGTATTGCCGATGGTCACGCTGTCGAGAAAATAGAGATTGTAGCGCTCCAGGGCCTGCATCACCTTCTGCATGCCAAACAGGTTGGAGGTCATCGCGCTGCCCATATGGTTATTCAGCCCGACGGCGTAGGGGACTTTGCCGTAAGCTTCGCGAATGATGCGCTCGATCTCCTCGCTGCTCATTTCGGGACGCAGGGTGTCTTTTTCCAGCGGCTGTTTGCTGAGCGGCGCCATCGGCAGGTGGATGAGCACTTCATGGCCCAGATTATGCGCTTTCGTGGCCATTTCCCGGGCGTGCGGCGCGTTCGGCAGCACGGCGACGGAGATAGTGGAAGGCAGCGCCAGCACCTGATTTTCGGTCTGCGGGCGGTAGCCAAAATCGTCAATAACGATGGAGAGTTTGCCAGCGAACGCTGGCGCCGCCAGAGCCAGCGAACCGGCTACGGCAAGAGCAATTGCGCGAAATTGAAGCAAAACTTATCTTCCCAACCACGGCTGTGGATTGACCGCCTGACCCTGGCGGCGAATTTCGAAATAGAGCGACGGACGGCCCTGACCGCCGCTGCTGCCTACGAGCGCGATAGGCTGACCGGCACGCACCTGCGTACCGACGCTGACCAGCGCGCTTTGGTTATAGCCATACAGGCTCATGTCGCCTTTGCCATGCTCGACCACCACCACCAGACCATAGCCCTGCAGCCAGTCGGCCAGAATGACCCGACCATCGGCAATGGCTCTGACTTCGGTGCCTTCAGACGCGGCGATAACCATCCCTTTCCAACGTAGTTCACCTTGCAGCTGTTCGCCATATCGATGAAGGAGCGGACCGCGAACCGGCCAGAACGCCTGACCGCGCGGCGAGCCCAGCCCGCCGGTGCGTGACATCAGCGAACGCTCGCTTTCCGTTGGTTTATAGGTGGTGCCTTTGCGCGATGCTTCCTGCTGGCGGTCGCGCACCGCCTGCGCATCGCGTGCTTCCCGATCGGCTCGGGCTTTGGCGGCAGCCTCCGCCTGGGCGATACGACCGCGTAGGCGCGATTCGTTAGCCCGCAATTCACTTAACTGTTGCTGACCTTGCTGAATGGAGGATTCCAGTCCGGAAAGGGTCTTTTTCCGTTCGTTACGCGCCTGCTCCAGCTTCGCCTGCTGAGCTTTTTGCTCGTAGACCAGCGTCTGCTGCTGGCTCTGCTTCTCTTCGAGCATCGACTTTTGCACCGCCATCTCTTCGCGCGTTTTCTTCAGTTCCGCGATGGTTTCCTGACGGGCCTGGTTGAAATAGCTGAAGTAGACCTGCATCCGCTGATTGCGCTGGCCCTCTTCACCGCTCAGCACCATCTGGATGCCGGTATGCGGCCCCTGGCGGAACGCGGCGTCAAGCTGCGCGGCGAGGTTACGCTCCTGAGACGCGCGCTGGCGCTCCAGCTTGGCGAGAGAGGCGTTCATTTCGTCAATCTGCTTATTGAGCTGGTTCAGGTTGTCCTGGGTTTCGCGCAGTTTGCGGGCCGCGGCGGCGATCGCTTCTTCCTGCGCTTTGAGCTGGGCGAGCAGGCTTGCGCGCTGCTGCTGCTGTTGCTTAATCGCCCGCTGCCTGGCGGCGATGTCGGCCTGGATGGACTTAAGCTGATCGCGATCGTCGGCGTGCGCAGATGACGCGCACAGTAATACGCCAGCGCTGAGCGCGCTGGCGTAAAGGACGGATCGAACTGCCGTTGCGATCCATGTAGTTGAATACGTCGCCTTTCCCCTCATGGGGAAGGATTATTCCACGATGAACAGCGGCTTGCCAGTCATCTCTTGCGGGATTTCCATTCCCATCAGCGACAGCATGGTTGGGGCGATGTCGGAAAGTTTGCCGCCATTGACCGCTTTAACCGCTTTGTTACCGACGTAGATCAGCGGAACCGGCAGGTTGGTGTGGGCGGTATGCGCCTGACCGGTGGCCGGGTCGCGCATCTGCTCGGCGTTACCGTGGTCGGCGGTGATCAGCAGCTGACCGCCAACGGATTCCACCGCCTGCGCCACCTGATCGATGCAGTGATCCAGCGCTTCAACGGCTTTTACGGCGGCTTCCATCACCCCGGTATGGCCAACCATATCGCCGTTCGGGTAGTTACAGATGATAGTGTCGTACTGGCCGCCTTTGATGGCCGCGACCAGTTTCTCGGTCAGCTCGGCGGAGCTCATTTCCGGCTGCAGATCGTAGGTCGCTACTTTCGGCGAATTAATCAGAATCCGCTCTTCGCCTTTGAACGGCTCTTCTACGCCGCCGTTGAAGAAGAAGGTGACGTGGGCGTATTTTTCAGTTTCGGAGATGCGCAGCTGGGTTTTATCGTGCTTGGCCATCCACTCGCCGAAGGTATTGGCCAGCGAGGCGGGCGGGTAGGCGCAGGCGACTTTGATGTCGGCGGCATATTCGGTGAGCATCACGAAGTCGAGGTTAACCACTTTCTTACGCGCAAAGCCGTCGAAGTCGGCGTTGACGAAGGCGCGGGTGATTTCGCGCGCGCGGTCAGCACGGAAGTTCATGAAGATCAGCGCATCGCCATCTTCCATCGCCGCATCGGCCTGGCCGGCGGCGCGGATCACGGTCGCTTTCACGAACTCGTCGTTTTCGTCACGGGCGTAGGCAGCCTGCAGACCGGCGACGGCGGTATCGGCCTGGAATTCGCCTTTCGCCAGGGTCATCAGGTCATAGGCCTGCTCAACGCGATCCCAGCGGTTGTCGCGGTCCATGGCGTAGTAGCGGCCGATGAGCGACGCGATGCGGCCTTTGCCCAGCGCGGCAAATTTGGCTTCGAATGTCGCCAGCGTTTTTTCCGCGCTGCGCGGCGGCGTATCACGGCCGTCGAGGAAGGCGTGCAGGTAGATCTTCTCAGCGCCGCGCTCTGCCGCTAGCTCCACCATCGCCATGATGTGATCTTCGTGGCTGTGGACGCCGCCTGGCGACATCAGACCCATGATATGTACCGCTTTGCCGGCGGCAACCGCTTTATCGACCGCGGCGGTCAGTACCGGGTTGGCGAAGAAGGTGCGTTCTTTAATTTCCACATCGAGACGGGTCAGGTCCTGATAGACGATACGACCGGCGCCCAGGTTGACGTGACCCACTTCGGAGTTCCCCATCTGACGGTCCGGCAGGCCAACTTCCAGGCCGGATGCATCGATCAGGGTATGCGGACATTTGGCCCACAGGGCGTCCATTACCGGCGTTTTAGCGCTGTAAATGGCGTTATCCTGTTGGTCTTCGCGATAGCCGTAGCCATCCAGAATCACCAGTACCATAGGTTTTTTAGTAACCGACATTGCGACAACCTCATGCTCAAAGACAGAAATTTTGCGTAATTTTACTACAGCTGAATCGTTTAAATCCCCGTGAAAGATCAAAGAAAGGGAGCGGCCAGTCCGCGGCGCGTCAGCGAGAACGGCTTTTTTTCGCCGCCGCCCGCAGAAAATACATTACATCGCGCTCACTGGCTGTAATTGCCGCAAGGCACAGGTATACTCCTTTCCTGGTTTTTTTCTCACTTAGTCGGGAGTTGTAACCCCCCATGCAAGAAATTATGCAATTCATCGGCCGTCACCCTGTTCTGAGCATCGCGTGGATCGCGCTGCTGGGGGCGGTGCTGTTCACCACCTTCAAGGGCCTGATGTCGAAAGTTAAAGTCATCACCCGTGGTGAAGCGACGCGTCTTATCAATAAAGAAGACGCGGTAGTGGTCGACCTGCGTCAGCGTGACGATTTCCGTAAAGGCCATATTGCCGGCGCCATCAACCTGCTGCCCAGCGATATCAAAGCGAATAACGTCGGCGAGTTGGAAAAACACAAATCGCAACCCATTATTGTGGTAGACGGTTCCGGCATGCAGGCGCAAGAGCCAGCCAACGCGCTGAACAAAGCCGGGTTTGAAAAAGTCTTTGTACTGAAAGAGGGCATTGCTGGCTGGAGCGGCGAAAACCTCCCTCTGGTACGCGGCAAATAACTTACCCCGCGTGGTGATGCCGCCGCGTTTTCCCCGTCGCGCCTGACGTGAGGGGAACACAGGCTGCGGCGTAAAACCCTCAGGGTAATAACAGGAGTGAAGTCATGGCCAATATTGAGATCTACACCAAAGCGACCTGCCCGTTCTGCATCCGCGCGAAAGCGCTGCTGAACAGCAAAGGCGTAACGTTCCATGAGTTGCCGATCGATGGCGATGCCGCGAAGCGTGAGGAGATGATCCAGCGCAGCGGACGGACGACGGTTCCGCAGATTTTTATTGATGCGCAGCACATTGGCGGCTGTGACGACTTGTATGCGCTTGATTCACGTGGTGGACTTGATCCCCTCTTGCGCTAATTTTTGCGCGCTTTCCCTGCCGGAAGCGCGTATTTAAGGACAACACGAAAGGGTTTTACTATGTCAGAACAAAACAGCACCGAAATGACCTTCCAGATCCAGCGTATCTATACCAAAGATATCTCTTTTGAAGCGCCGAACGCGCCGCAAGTTTTCCAGAAAGACTGGCAGCCGGAAGTTAAACTTGATCTGGATACCGCCTCCACCCAGCTGGCTGAAGGCGTTTATGAAGTGGTGCTGCGTGTAACCGTGACCGCCGCGCTGGGCGAAGAGACCGCGTTCCTCTGCGAAGTACAGCAGGGCGGTATTTTCTCCATCGACGGCATCGAAGGCACCCAGATGGCGCACTGCCTTGGCGCATACTGCCCGAACATTCTGTTCCCTTACGCGCGCGAGTGCATCACCAGCCTGGTTTCCCGCGGTACCTTCCCGCAACTTAACCTTGCGCCAGTGAACTTCGACGCGCTGTTTATGAACTATCTGCAGCAGCAGGCTGGCGAAGGTGCTGAACAACATCAGGATGCCTGATGAACGCACTTAATGCTGCAATGACTGTGATCGGTGCCGGCTCTTACGGCACCGCTCTTGCCATCACCCTGGCAAGAAATGGCCACCACGTTGTGCTCTGGGGCCATGACCCGAAACATATCGCGACGCTGCAACACGATCGCTGCAACGCCGCGTTCCTTCCCGATGTGCCTTTCCCGGATACGCTGCATCTTGAAAGCGACCTGGCCACCGCGCTGGCCGCCAGCCGCGATATTCTGGTGGTGGTGCCAAGCCATGTGTTTGGTCAGGTGTTACGCCAGATTAAACCGCTGATGCGTCCTGACGCGCGTCTGGTGTGGGCGACCAAAGGACTTGAGGCCGAAACCGGTCGTCTGCTGCAGGACGTAGCGCGTGAAGCGCTGGGCGATGATATCCCGCTGGCGGTGATCTCCGGGCCAACCTTCGCCAAAGAGCTGGCCGCCGGCCTGCCGACGGCGATTTCGTTGGCGGCGACGGATCCGCAGTTTGCCGAGGATCTGCAGCACCTGCTGCACTGCGGCAAGAGCTTCCGCGTCTACATCAACCCGGACTTTATCGGCGTACAACTCGGCGGCGCAGTGAAAAACGTCATCGCCATCGGGGCGGGGATGTCGGACGGCATCGGCTTCGGCGCCAATGCTCGGACGGCGCTGATTACCCGTGGCCTGGTGGAAATGTCTCGCCTTGGCGCGGCGCTGGGCGCCGACCCGGAAACCTTTATGGGGATGGCCGGCCTCGGTGACCTGGTGCTCACCTGTACCGACAACCAGTCCCGTAACCGTCGCTTCGGCATGATGCTCGGCCAGGGGATGGACGTGCAAAGCGCCCAGGAAAAGATTGGCCAGGTGGTTGAAGGCTACCGCAATACCAAGGAAGTTCGCGTTCTGGCACAGCGTTTAGGTGTCGAAATGCCAATAACCGAGGAAATTTATCAGGTATTGTATTGCGGAAAAATTGCGCGCGAGGCAGCATTGACCTTATTGGGTCGCGCCCGCAAGGACGAGCGCAGCAGCAATTAGCTTTCCTTTGTCACCTGAATGACCCTGCCAGCGCAGAACTGGCAGGTCATTACCATATCGCCTGGAGTATGCAATGCCGTGTGAAGAACTGGATATCGTCTGGAATAATATTAAAGCCGAAGCCCGGGCTCTGGCTGACTGTGAGCCAATGCTCGCCAGTTTTTACCACGCAACGTTACTCAAGCATGAAAATCTGGGCAGCGCACTGAGCTATATGTTGGCCAACAAGCTGGCTTCCCCGATTATGCCGGCGATCGCCATTCGCGAAGTGGTGGAAGAAGCCTACGCCGCCGACCCGGAAATGATCGCCTCCGCCGCCTGCGATATTCAGGCGGTGCGCACGCGTGACCCGGCGGTGGATAAATACTCCACGCCGCTGCTCTATCTGAAGGGTTTCCATGCCCTGCAGGCCTATCGTATCGGCCACTGGCTGTGGACGCAGGGCCGGCGTGCGCTGGCGATTTTCCTGCAAAACCAGGTCTCCGTCTCTTTCCAGGTGGATATCCACCCGGCGGCGAAAATCGGCCGCGGGATCATGCTCGACCACGCCACCGGTATTGTGGTTGGCGAAACGGCGGTGATTGAGGATGACGTCTCTATTCTGCAGTCGGTCACCCTCGGCGGTACCGGTAAAACCAGCGGCGACCGTCACCCGAAAATTCGCGAAGGCGTGATGATTGGCGCCGGAGCGAAGATCCTCGGCAATATCGAAGTCGGGCGTGGGGCAAAAATCGGCGCAGGCTCAGTGGTGCTGCAGCCGGTGCCGCCGCATACCACCGCCGCAGGTGTTCCTGCGCGCATCGTCGGCAAGCCGGAGAGCGATAAGCCGGCGATGGATATGGATCAGCATTTCAACGGTATTCACCACACTTTCGAGTACGGCGACGGGATTTAACGTCTTGCCCGGTGGCGCTGCGCTTACCGGGCCTACGATCTCATCCCGCCAGCCTGTCGCCCGGATAAGGCGCCGTGCGCTGCAATCCGGGAATCGCTCAGGTTAGCTGCGCAGCACCGCGCCGGGATACCCCAGCTGCCGCCAGGCCTCATACACCACCACCGACACCGCATTCGACAGGTTCATGCTGCGGCTGTCCGGCATCATTGGAATCCGAATTTTCTGCTCCGGCGGCAGGGCATCCAGAATGCTCGCCGGCAGACCGCGGGTTTCCGGACCAAACATCAAGAAATCGCCATCCTGATAGCTCACCGCGCTGTGCGCCGGCGTACCTTTGGTGGTAAGGGCGAACAGACGCTGCGGCTGCGCGCTGGCGAGAAACGCCGCGTAATCGGCGTGGCGCTGCACGGCGGTGAACTCGTGATAGTCCAGTCCGGCGCGTCTCAGGCGCTTATCGTCCCAGGTGAAGCCCATGGGCTCAATGATATGCAGACTGAAGCCCGTGTTGGCGCACAGGCGGATAATATTCCCGGTGTTCGGCGGGATCTCTGGTTCGAATAACACGATGTTCAGCATACTGCCCCCTTAATTGCGGGGGGCAGAATAGCAGATATTTGGTCAACCCTCACCCCGGCCCTCTCCCTGAGGGAGAGGGGGAAAACCGGCGCCGGCCGGTGGGCCGGAGGACGCGGGTAAAAGGACTCACCCAACCTTCGGTACTTTACCTGGACGGAGGTTAAGGCGAACGCTACCGCTAGCTTGGCTGCCGGACGGTTCCCTCTCCCTGACGGAGAGGGTGAGGAGAGAGAGCACAACGGCGCAGCTTATGCCGCGTTATGCTGCTTCAGCGCATCGAAGGTCTGCAGCGCCTCCGCGTTCTGCACCAGCGAATCACGGCTAATGTCCGCGATGGTTTTCGCGCCGGTCAGGGTCATCGCCACCTTCATCTCTTTCTCGATTAGATTCAGCAGATTCGCCACCCCCTGCTTGCCATGGGTCGCCAGGGCGTACAGGTAAGCGCGGCCCAGCAGTACGCTGTCGGCGCCCAGGGCGATCATCCGCACGACGTCGAGACCGTTGCGGATGCCGCTGTCGGCGAGAATGGTAATGTCGCCTTTCACGGCGTCGGCAATTGCCGGCAGGGCGCGAGCGGAGGAGAGCACGCCGTCAAGCTGGCGGCCGCCGTGGTTGGAGACCACAATACCGTCGGCGCCAAAGCGCACCGCGTCGCGGGCGTCCTCCGGGTCGAGGATCCCTTTGATCACCATCGGACCGTCCCAGAAATCACGGATCCACTCGAGGTCTTTCCATGAAATCGATGGATCGAAGTTATTCGCCAGCCAGCCGATGTAATCCTCCAGGCCGGTCGGCTGGCCGAGATAGGCGGAGATATTCCCCAGATCGTGCGGACGGCCGTTGAGGCCAACGTCCCATGCCCACTGCGGATGGGTGACCGCCTGCCAGTAGCGGCGCAGGGCGGCGTTCGGGCCGCTCATGCCGGAATGGGCGTCGCGGTAACGGGCACCGGGGGTCGGCATATCGACGGTAAAGACCAGCGTTGAACAACCCGCCGCCTTAGCGCGCTCCAGCGCATTGCGCATAAAGCCGCGGTCGCGCAGAACGTACAGCTGGAACCACATCGGCCGCTTGATGGTCGGGGCGACCTCTTCGATTGGGCAGACGGAAACGGTGGAGAGGGTAAACGGAATACCTTTGTCATCCGCTGCGCCAGCGGCCTGCACTTCGCCGCGGCGGGCGTACATCCCGCACAGCCCCACCGGCGCCAGCGCCGTCGGCATCGCCAGCTTCTCGTTGAAGAGGGTGGTCTCGAGGCTCAGGTCCGACATATTGCGCAGAATACGCTGGCGTAACGCCACGTCGGAGAGATCTTCCACGTTGCGGCGCAGGGTATGTTCGGCGTAAGCCCCGCCGTCGATATAGTGGAACAGGAAAGGCGGCAGGATACGCTGGGCGGCGGCGCGATAGTCGCTGGCGGCGGAAATAATCATCACGAATTCTCCCTGGAATTATCAATAGCATCGCCGGGCAGGCGGGTAATTCGCGCCTGGCGGGCCTGGTCTTCATCAAAACGTTTAATGGTGGCGTGGACAAAGCCTAAGTGGGCCATCATCGCCTGGCGCGCCGCCTCGGCGTCGCCGGCGACAATCGCCTCCATGACGGCCTGGTGCTGTTCGGTCAGGCGGGCAAATACCGGCGGCACCAGATACATACGCTGACGGCTCTGCTTGACGGAGGAGTGCAGCAGGTCGAAAAAGCCGCGCATGGTTTGCAGGAGCACCACGTTATGCGAGGCTTCGGCGATGGCCAGATGGAAGCGGACGTCCGCCTGCGAGGCGATATCCGGGTCTTCGCTTTGGGTCGCTTCAAAGCACAGGCGAATTTTTTCTTTATCGGCGTCGGTGGCCCGCATCGCCGCGTGCCACGCGGTGCTGGCTTCGATGGCGTGGCGGGCCTCGAGGATGTCGAAGCTGTAGTCAGGGTCATCGGCTAGTAGCGTCTTCAGCGGCTGGACGATGTTTTGCTCCGACCACGGTTCATGCTGAAAGCGGACGAAAGTGCCGCCGCCTCGACGGCTCAGCAGTACCCCTTCATTGACCAGCATCGCCAGCGCTTCGCGCAGGGAATTGCGCGAGACGCCGAGCTGAGCGGCGAGCTGACGCTCGGCGGGCAGTCGCATGCCCGCCTCCAGCTGTTGTTCTTCAATCAGCGCCCGGACGCGACGGGCTACATCGTCGGCCAGGCGTTTAGGCATCACTATCACGGGATCATCCAGGTTAAAACGTAGGCCTGCAGCGTGGTGATCAGGCCCACCATACAGGTGAAGATCAGGCTGTGTTTGACGGTAAAGCGGAACAGATCCGACTCTTTACCCACCAGGCCAACCGCGGCGCAGGCGATGGCGATCGACTGCGGGGAAATCATCTTGCCGGTGACGCCGCCGGTGGTATTGGCCGCGACCAGCAGGATATCGGAGACGCCAATCTGCTGCGCCGCCGTTGCCTGCAGCGCGGCGAACAGGGCGTTAGACGAGGTGTCCGAACCGGTCAGGAATACCCCCAGCCAGCCCAGGAACGGCGAGAAGAAGGTAAACGCGTGGCCGGTATGGGCCAGCGCCAGGGCCAGGGTTGACGACAGCCCGGAGTAGTTGGAGATAAAGGCGAACGCCAGCACCATGCCGATAGAGTAGATCGGCAGCGCCAGGTCCTTCAGCGTCCCGGCGAAGGTGGTCAGCGCGTCTTTCGGCTTCATACGCAGCCAGACGATGGACAGCAGGGCGGCGAACAGAATGGCGGTGCCGGTTGCCGACAGCCAGTCAAACTTATAGATGGCGGCGTAAGGCGTCGCGGCGCTGACCACCGGCGGCATGCGGGCGACCATTTTGTCGAGGAACGGCACCGAAAAATTGATGACGAAGTCATACATCGCGCCGCCCGGTGCGAACAGCGCTTTGAACGGCGGCACGCTCCACAGGGTTACGGTGGCGGTCAGGAACAGGAACGGCGACCAGGCGCGGATCACTTGTCCTGCGGTGTAGCGCGTGCGGGCCAGCGTCATATCCACCTGCGAGGCGCCGATGTCGCCAAAGCGGAAGATGCGCACCGGCTGCCAGCGTTTGAGGAACAGGGTCAGGCAGACCAGGGAGACCAGCGATGAGATGATGTCCGGCAGCTCCGGGCCAAGGAAGTTAGAGCTGAGGTACTGGGCGATAGCGAACGAGCCGCCTGCGACCATCACCGCCGGCCAGGTCTCTTTGATGCCCCGCCAGCCATCCATGATGGCCATGATCCAGAACAGCACGATAATGGTCAGGAACGGCAGCTGACGGCCCACCATCTGGCCGATGGCGAAGCTGTCGATACCGGTTACCTGGCCGGCCACCAGGATTGGGATGCCCATCGCGCCGAAGGCCACCGGCGCGGTGTTGACGATCAGGCACAGACCAGCCGCATACAGCGGGTTAAACCCGAGTCCGACCAGCAGCGCCGCGGTAATCGCCACCGGCGCGCCAAACCCCGCTGCCCCTTCGAGAAAGGCGCCGAACGAGAATCCGACGATCAGCATCTGCAGGCGTTGGTCAGGCGTAATCGACAGGATCGACGAGCGGATAATGTCGAACTGTCCGGTCTTCACCGAGATTTTATAGACAAAGACCGCGGCGATAATAATCCACGCGATGGGCCACAGTCCGTAGAAGAAGCCATACACTACCGAGGCCAGGGCGCGGTCCACCGGCATTTTATAGAACAGCAATGCGACGGCCAGGGCGATCGCAACGGTCCAGGTAGCGGCGAGATAGCCTTTCAGTTTGAGCTTAATCAGCGCAAAAAAGAAAAACAGAATCGGTAGCGATGCGATAAGACTGGATAACCAGATATTACCGGCGGGATCGTAGTTTTGTTGCCAGAGATTCATGCAGGGTCTCCATCGGGCCGCCAGGACGTGTGGGCTGAGTCTGCGCTCATTGCCGAATCCGTCTTAGGTAAAATTGGCCCGGCCAATTAGGGATAGCAGGGTTGATGACAACGAATGGTTAACCAGATGTTACTCTTAGGCAACGGGTTTGTGATGCATTTTGATGGATTTGTGAACTGCTGGGGGGTAGATGAATTTATTGGTTGGACCAATCTGCCAGCAGGGGACGAAAAAGGGTGGCGGTAGGACAGAATAACCCTCTCCGGACGGAGAGGGCTGGGGATTAGAATTCGCTGCGGGCGAAACCGGTCATCTCTTTCAAACCCATTTCCCGGCCCAGGGCGGTCATCGGATGGACGACCACCAGGCCGCGGACGCTTTTCTTCAGCTTGCCCATATCGGCCTGCTCTTTTTTGGTAATCGCGCGACGGAACGGCAGGCTCATCAGCTTTTGCGCCTCTTTGCTCAGCTTCTGGCTCTGGACGGAACGCAGACGTTCAATCTCCGTTTCCAGAGTGGCTTTTTCTTTTTCCAGCTCAGCGTATTTATCGGCGGCTTCCACCAGCGACAGCTCGGCCTGCTGGTGGCGGATGGCGTCGAGACGATCGCTCAGACGTTTGATTTCATTCTTTTCGACTTCTTTCATGGTGATTTGATCTGTTAATAAAGGGGCTTCATTCGCCTATAGTATGTGCCGTGACCGCTATTGTTGATAGCTATTTATCAAAAATTCGCCGTTAATCGCCGTCAGAATACGATACCTGAACCTGCTAATAATTTGAATTTTATTAATATTCTTTCTGATACCCGCTCTAATTTCATTTCTGTGAAGCCGGTCGGCAGATAAGCACGTTTTCCTTAACCCACGCCGGTGAATTGGCTAATGCTTAATCAGATTATTCCCAAAAGGAGGACGTGATGGCAAAGATCGGCGACGGCGTACCACGTTTAATCGACAAAGCGGTTGATTTTATGGCTTCCAGTCAGGCGTTTATGGAGTATTTGAAAAAGTCTCCGCGGCTGCAGCATGTACCGCGAGATATCCCGCAGGATAAGGAAGCGTTGTTTCTGCAGCGTCTGGAATATTATCGTCAGCTTTACCGGCCGACCTGCGACCAGACGGAGCCGGAATCAGAGCGTTGATTTCTGGAAGGCTTTTTTTAAGCTGATTCGTGAAATCAGCTCAGTCAGGGACAACACCATCGTTGAACGCACCATCTGCTGGTAACGCAGTTTCTGCATTGCCAGCAGTTCGGCGTCGCTGTCATCAAACTGCGGCGTTGGCGGCAGGGCGGCGACGCAGTGCAGTTCGCCGAACGGACCGATAATTTCGTCGTCGGTAAAGCTGTACTCATTGCCGTCGTGATTAAGCTCCTCGCGCAGGGCCATCAGCAGCTCGGCGTCTTCATATTCGGCACGACTTATCACCCCAAGGCCATAAATCAGCTTCAGGCGTACAGAGAGATCGCCGAGCGGCCCGCTGCCCTCCAGCAAGGGCTCAACGGCGTATTTCACCGCGTAGTCGTCTTTACGGAACACCTGAAGCACCAGAATATTGACCGCTTCCGTTAACAGCTCGACGGTGGCGATCAGGAAGCTTCGCACGGTTTTGCCAGCATTCAGACGCTCAAGCACACGGTTTTCAAATGCTTGTGTTTCTTCCATCATTGCCTGCATATCTGACAGGAGTCGTAATGGGCGCGACGTCTGTCGCGCCAGGTTGTGCATCATTTTACCGCGTTGTAGTCGTTAACGGCCTCCGCGACGACATCGCTTGCCGCGTCAAGGCCGGAAATCTGGGCCAGCGCGGCCTGCGGCCCCTTGTCGGCGATCAGCGCCGCCAGCTCCTGAGCCTGCGGATCGTCTTCGCTACGGAAATGCATCGCCGCCGCGATCCCTTTCACCAGGTTGCGGTGCGGCAGGCCGTATTCCAGTGTACCCAGCAGCGGCTTAATTAAACGGTCGCCGGCGCTCAGTTTGCGCAGCGGCTGACGGCCAACGCGCTCAACATCGTCTTTCAGGTACGGGTTCTCGAAACGGCCAAGAATTTTCTGGATATAAGCCGCGTGCTTCTGCGGGTCAAAGGCGTAGCGTTTGATCAGCACCGCGCCGCTCTCCTCCATCGCGCCCTGCACGACGGCCCGAATTTTCTCGTCGAGGATCGCATCGCGAATCGTCTGGTGGCCCGCCAGTTTTCCGAGGTAGGCGGTTATAGCATGCCCGGTGTTCAAGGTGAAGAGCTTGCGCTCGACAAATGCCATCAGGTTATCAGTTAATTCCATTCCCGGGATGGTCGGCAGTTCGCCCTTGAACTGGGTTTTATCGACGATCCATTCGCTGAAGGTTTCCACGGTGACTTCCAGCGGGTCATGGGTAGCGGACGCCGATGGCGGCACGATACGGTCAACGGCGGAGTCGACGAAGCCGATATGGGTTTCCACCCAAGCCTTATCTTCCTCCGCCAGGGCGTTAAATACGTGGCCTTTTAACTGCGTGGTGCCGCGCACCATATTTTCGCAGGCGATAATGTTCAGCGGGCGTTCGGTGCCCTGCGCTTTGCGCTTCGCCAGCCCTTTGGCGATGGCCGGGGCGATGCGCTCAAGGACCACGGGACCGACGGCAGTGGTCACCAGGTCGACGCTGGCGATCAGATCCACGACCTCGTCGCCAATGCTGCTGACGGCATTCACGCCGGAGACGGTATCCACCTGCTCATTTTCGCCAACGACGTGAACCTGGTAGCTATGACGGGCATTCAGGGCATCAAGTACGGTCTGATTAACATCGGCAAACGTCAGTTCGATGCCCGCGTCGGCCAGCAGTTTACCGATAAAGCCACGTCCGATATTACCTGCGCCAAAATGTAATGCTTTCATAGTAGTAACCTTCAATTAATGTTTTTACCTGAGAGGGCTGGGGTGAGGCTTTTCCCCTCACCCAAACCCTCTCCAAAAAGGAGAGGGAATGGACCGGTCTGTTTATTTATTCAGCAGCGCCAGTACGTCGTCGACGCTGGTGGTGTTCGCCAGTCGCTCAATCACCGTTTCGTCATCCAGCGCGTTGGTCAGGCTGGTAATCACCTGAATGTGCTCGTTGTTGCGGGCGGCGATGCCGATCACCAGGCGGGCAACATCGTCTTCATCTTCCCCAAAGCGCACCCCTTCCGGGTACTGGCAGAAGACGACGCCGGTTTTCAGCACGCGGTCTTTCGCTTCGATGGTGCCGTGCGGCACCGCGATGGACTCGCCAAGATAGGTCGAGGTCAGTTTTTCGCGGTCCAGCATCGCCTGCACATATTCCGGCTCAACGTAGCCGCCTTTCACCAGTTGCTCGCCGGCGAAGCGGATGGCTTCTACTTTTGTGGCCGCTTTGCGACCGAGGAAGATGTTATCCGCACCCAGCTTGAACAGGTTTTTGTCAGTATCATCAAAGCTGTCTTTCAGGCTATCAGTGACTTTGACTTCGTTGTCGATGTGGCGCTGGGCCGCCACCAGACGCTCGGTCAGGCTGGTGTAGAGACCGCTGTCGAGGAAGTTGGTCAGCGAAATATGCTGCGCCTGCGGTACCTGGCGCATGGCGCGCTCGGTCAGGTCGCGGTGGGTGATCACCAGGTCAACATCCGGCGGCAGATTATTGATCGCGCTGTTGGTGACCGAGATGTTGCTCAGGCCGGCATCCTGCACTTTCTTGCGTAGTACCCCGGCGCCCATGGCGCTGGAACCCATCCCGGCGTCGCAAGCGACGATGATTTTCCGCACATGGCTCAGGTCGTTGGTGACATTGCCTGCCGCCAGCGGGTTGGCGCCTTTTGATTGCGCCTTCATGTCATGCATACGACGGGTTGCCGCTTCGATATCGTCTTCTTCTTTGACTTTGCTGGTCTTCAGCAGAACCGCAGAGACCACGAAGGAGACCGCCATCGCGGCGATAATGGCTGCGATGTTCGCGAAGTAGGCTCCTTTCGGCGTCATCGCCAGCACCGCCAGGATAGAGCCCGGGGAAGCCGGAGAGACCAGACCGCCGTTGAGGATGGTCAGGGTGAAGACACCGGTCATCCCGCCGAGGATAACGGCCAGGATCAGACGCGGGTTCATCAGCACGTACGGGAAATAGATTTCATGGATACCACCCAGGAAGTGGATGATAGCCGCCCCGCCTGCAGACTGTTTAGCGCTGCCGCGGCCAAAGAACATGTACGCCAGCAGAACGCCCATCCCCGGACCCGGGTTCGCTTCAATCAGGAAGAAGATGGATTTACCCAGCTCGTGGGACTGCTGAATACCCAGCGGCGAGAAGATACCGTGGTTGATGGCGTTGTTAAGGAACAGGATTTTCGCCGGTTCCACGAAGATAGACGCCAGCGGCAGCATGTCGTGCGCCACCATGAAGTTAACGCCAGCCGCCAGAATTTTCGACAGAACTTCTACCGCCGGGCCGATGCCGAGGAAGGCAAGAATAGCGAGGATCATCCCGATGATGCCGGCGGAGAAGTTATTCACCAGCATTTCAAAACCGGATTTGATCTTACCGTCGACCCAGTTATCGAACTTCTTGATGCAGTAGCCGCCCAGCGGGCCGGCAATCATGGAGCCGAGGAACATCGGCATATCCGCGCCGACGATAACGCCCATGGTGGTGATCGCCCCGACCACGCCGCCACGTTCGCCGCCGACTAATTTACCGCCGGTGTAACCGATCAGCAGCGGCAGCAGGTAGGTGATCATCGGACCGACCAGCTTCGCCAGCGTTTCGTTTGGCAACCACCCTGTCGGAATGAAAAGCGCGGTGATGATACCCCACGCGATAAACGCGCCGATATTCGGCATCACCATATTGCTGAGAAAACGACCAAAGCTTTGCACTTTGATCTTGATATCGGATGACATAAAACACCCCTTCTTCTGTTTTGCGTATCGCGCAGGCTAAAAGCCCGAGGTTTGTTGTTAATGTGGCGGCAGAGGTAGCCGGGCCCTGATTGATAGTGCGAAATCTGGCACTGAATCGTTTAGCTGTCCAGCCAACGCCTTTTTATGTGATGTAGATCACATGAATATAGGGTGCGCAGTGGGTTTTGTAGTGATTGTGATCACATAATTGCTGTGTAAAAAAACAACAGACCGTCGTTTTTGCCGCTAATCTGCGATTTTGTGTGATATTTGTCACAATTTTGTTTCGTGTTTTTGTTGTTTGTTTGTGATTTTGATCACAAAGAATTTCGCGGTGGATTTTCGCCGCTGTGATCTCGGCCCGGTTTTGCGGCCAGGGCGAGGTGGCTGTGTAACTAAGCAACCATCTTGGTTAAATAACTTTTTTCCACCGGATGGCAAAAATGAAAGGGGTGAATTATGCTCAAATCAGCGGCCCGGATGTCAGTGGGGCGTGAATAAAATTTATATAAATTATTAGCGTAAAGCCGAGGGAATTATGTTTCTCAATTATTTTGCGCTGGGTGTTCTGATCTTCGTTTTTCTGGTCATTTTTTATGGGATTATCGTTATTCACGATATTCCTTATTTGATTGCCAAAAAACGCAACCACCCCCATTCCGATGCTATTCATGTCGCCGGATGGGTCAGTCTTTTTACTCTCCATGTCATCTGGCCGTTTTTATGGATATGGGCCACGCTGTACCAACCTGAGCGCGGCTGGGGCATGCAGCATAAGGCGAATACGGACCCCGACGAACCTGAAAAAGAAAGCGATATACAACAACTTCGCCAACGACTGAGCGACCTTGAACATCAGGTGGCGGCCATCCAGCGGCCACAGTCCACCTCTGCGGCGGAGAAATAAACTATGGATCTGTTGATCATTTTGACCTACGTGGCCATCGCCTGGTCGATATTTAAAATTTTCAAAATACCGGTAAATAAATGGACAGTTCCCACCGCGGCGCTGGGGGGCGTATTTATTGTTAGCGCGCTTATTTTATTAATGAACTATAACCACCCTTACACCTTTCTGGCGCAAAAGGCGGTGATATCTATTCCTATCACGCCGCAGGTTACCGGAGTAGTTGACAGCGTCACCGACAAAGCGAATCAGCGCGTCAAAAAGGGCGAGGTGCTTTTTACTATTGACCCGGCGCGCTATCAGGCGCGGGTCGACCGTCTGCAGGCCGACCTGGTGACAGCGCTGCACAGTATTAACACCCTCAAGGCGCAGCTCTCTGAAGCCCAGGCCAACACCACCCGCGTATCGGCGGAACGCGATCGCTTATATAAAGACTATCAACGTTACCTGAAAGGGAGCCAGGCCCGGGTGAATCCCTTCTCAGAAAGCGACATCGATAACGCCCGGCAGAATTACCTGGCTCAGGACGCGCTGGTCAAGGCGTCGGTAGCGGAACAGGCGCAGATCCAGAGCCAGCTGGATAGCATGATCAACGGCGAGCAGTCGCAGGTGGTTAGCCTGCGCGCCCAGCTGGCGGAGGCGAAGTACAATCTCGACCAGACTACCGTGCGGGCGCCCAGCGATGGGTATATCACTCAAGTGTTGATCCGTCCGGGGACCTACGCTGCCTCGCTGCCGCTGCGGCCGGTGATGGTGTTTATCCCTGAGCAAAAAAGGCTGATCGTCGCCCAGTTCAGGCAAAATTCGCTGTTAAGGCTGGAGAAGGGCGACGACGCGGAAGCGGTGTTTAATGCCCTGCCCGGACAGGTATTCCACGGCAAACTGGTGAGCATTTTACCGGTGGTGCCGGGGGGAACCTATCAGGCGCAGGGGGCGTTGCAGTCGCTGACCGTGACGCCGGGCAGCGATGGCGTGCTGGCGACCATTGAGCTCGATCCGAATGCCGAAATCGATGCACTACCCGATGGCATCTATGCGCAGGTGGCGGTCTACTCCGACCATTTCGCCCACGTTTCGGTGATGCGTAAAGTGCTGCTGCGCATGACCAGTTGGATGCACTACCTCTATCTCGACCATTAATGCGATCGGCGGCAGGTTGAGCGGGATGCTCACCTGCCTTTTACCTCGCCCTGAGCCATACTCATATCTTTGTTGGCGATAAGGAGCAGGCTATGAAACTGATCGGCAGCTACACCAGTCCCTTTGTGCGCAAAATATCGGTGATCCTGCTGGAAAAGCGCATCCCTTTTGAATTTGTCAACGAATCCCCCTACAGCGAAAGCAACGGCGTGGCGCGCTATAACCCGCTGGGCAAAGTGCCGGTGCTGGTGACAGATGACGGCGAATGCTGGTTTGACTCTCCGGTTATCGCGCAGTATCTCGAGCTGCTGGGCGTGGCGCCGCCGATGATCCCCGCCGATCCCAGAGCCGCTCTCAGGATGCGCCAGCTTGAAGCGCTGGCAGATGGGGTGATGGAGGCCGCCCAGGCGCTGGTGCGCGAAAAAGCTCGCCCTGCGGCCCAACAGTCAGAGCAAGAGCTGCTCCGCCAGCGGGAGAAAGTGGCGCGCGGCCTCGACAGGCTGGAAGCCTGCGCGGCGGACGGAACGCTACGCGGCGACGAGGTCAATCTGGCGACCATCTCTACGGCCTGCGCCATTGCCTACCTGAACTTTCGCCGGGTGGCGCCGGGCTGGTGCGCCACCCGGCCGCAGTTGGTGAAGTTGGTGGATGCGCTGTTCCAGCGCGCCAGCTTTGCGCGCACCGAACCGCCGCGGACTTGACCCAGGCAGGTAACAGTTTGCGCAAGGAGGCGTTACAATCGCCGCTGATTGTTGACTCCCTCTCCCGTCGGGAGGGGGGAAAATAACTTACCGCCAGGCCCATTCATGACTACCGAAATTCATGCGCTTTATACCCGGCTTCCGGCCATTGACCGCTTACTCCGCGACCCCGCTTTTTCCTCCCTGCTGGTGCAGCACGGCCATTCGCAGGTGGTGACGCAGCTGCGCCAGATGCTGGACGAGGCGCGGGAACAGATCCGCCAGTGTCAGACACTGCCTGACTGGAGCCATGACTGGCTGAGTGCTTGCGCGCAACGGCTGACCGCCAGCCGGCAGAGTGCCCTGCGTCCGGTGTTTAATCTCACCGGTACGGTGCTGCACACCAATCTCGGGCGCGCCATCCAGGCTGAGGCGGCGGTGGAGGCGGTCGTCAGCGCGATGCGCGCGCCGGTGACGCTCGAATATGATCTCGACGACGCCGGGCGCGGCCATCGCGATCGCGCTATTGCCGATCTGCTGTGCCAGATCACCGGCGCGGAAGATGCCTGTATCGTGAACAACAACGCGGCGGCCGTGCTGCTGATGCTGGCGGCCACCGCCAGCGGCAGGGAGGTGGTGGTCTCCCGCGGCGAGCTGGTGGAGATCGGCGGGGCGTTCCGCATTCCCGACGTGATGCGTCAGGCAGGTTGTCAGCTGCACGAAGTAGGCACCACCAACCGCACCCACGCCAAAGACTATCGCCAGGCGGTGAATGACAATACCGCCCTGCTGATGAAGGTCCACACCAGCAACTACAGCATTGAAGGCTTTACCAAAGCCGTCGACGAAGCGGAGCTGGCGGTCATCGGCCGCGAGCTGGACGTCCCGGTAGTGGCCGACCTGGGCAGCGGGTCGCTGGTGGATCTCAGTCAGTATGGCCTGCCGAAGGAGCCGATGCCGCAAGAGATGATCGCCGCCGGGGTGAGCCTGGTCAGTTTCTCTGGCGACAAGCTGCTCGGCGGCCCGCAGGCCGGAATTATCGTTGGCAAACGCGCGCTGATTGCCCGCCTGCAGAGCCATCCGCTGAAGCGGGCCCTGCGCGCGGATAAAATGACTCTCGCGGCGCTGGAAGCCACGCTGCGCCTCTATCAGCATCCGGAAGCGCTGCGGGAAACCTTACCGACGCTGCGCCTGCTCACCCGCCCGGCGGACGAGATCCGCCGGCAGGCTGAACGCCTGCAGCCTGCCCTGGCGGCACACTATGCTGATTTTGCCGTCAACGTGGCAGCCTGCCAGTCGCAGATTGGCAGCGGCTCGTTACCCGTCGACCGTCTGCCTGGCGCGGCGTTGACCTTTACCCCCCATGACGGCCGCGGCAGCCGGCTGGAGGCTTTGGCGGCCCGCTGGCGCAGGCTGCCATGCCCGGTGATTGGCCGCATTTATGACGGCCGGCTCTGGCTGGATCTGCGCTGTCTGGAAGATGAAACCCGGTTTATGGAGATGTTGTTACGATGATTATTGCCACCGCTGGACATGTTGACCACGGCAAAACGACGCTGCTGCAGGCGATAACCGGCGTGAATGCCGATCGTCTGCCGGAAGAGAAAGCGCGGGGAATGACGATCGATCTCGGCTATGCCTACTGGCCGCAGCCGGACGGGCGGGTGCTGGGGTTTATTGACGTGCCCGGGCACGAAAAGTTTTTGTCCAACATGCTGGCGGGGGTGGGTGGGATCGACCATGCGCTGCTGGTGGTGGCCTGCGATGACGGGGTGATGGCGCAAACCCGCGAACACCTGGCGATCCTGCAGCTGACCGGAAAGCCGACGCTGACCGTGGCGCTCACCAAGACGGACCGCGTGACGGCCGCCCGGGTGGCGGAGGTTCAGGCGGAGGTCGAGCAGGCCCTGCGCGAACTTGGCTTTGACGCCGCCGCTTTCTTCCCCACTGCGGCGGTGGAAAACCTCGGTATTGCCGAACTGCGCAGCCATCTGCTGCAGCTTGCGGAGCGCCCCCATCCGCAGCAGCGGCGTTTTCGCCTGGCGCTGGATCGCGCTTTCACCGTCAAAGGGGCGGGGCTGGTGGTCACCGGGACGGCGCTCTCCGGCGAAGTACGGGTCGGGGATACCCTGTGGCTTACCGGCGTCAACACGCCGATGCGCGTCCGCGGTCTGCATGCCCAGAATCAAGCGGTTGAGCAGGCGCAAGCCGGGCAGCGTATTGCGCTGAACATTGTCGGCGATGCGCAGAAAGAGGCATTGCACCGCGGCGACTGGCTGCTCTCTTCCCCGCCGCCGGAGCCTGCAGAGCGGGTGATTGTCGAACTGCAGTGCCATACGCCGCTCAGCCAGTGGCAGCCGCTGCATATTCACCACGCTGCCAGCCACATCACCGGCCGGGTGTCGCTCCTTGAGGGCGACCTGGCGGAGCTGGTGCTGGATACCCCGCTGTGGCTGGCGGATAACGACCGGCTGGTGCTCCGCGATATCTCCGCTCGCTTGACGTTGGCCGGCGCACGAGTGGTGACGCTGGATCCCCCGCGCCGCGGCAAGCGTAAACCGGAGTATTTGCAGTGGTTGCACGCCCTGGCGGCGGTTGGCGCTGACGATGCGCAGGCCCTGGAGCTGCATCTGCAGCGGGACGCCGTCCGGCTTGAGCGCTTCGCCTGGGCTCGGCAGCTGAGTGAAACCGGAATGGCGGCCTTGATCCAGCGGCCTGACTATCTGCAGGCCGGACAGCGCTTGCTTAGCGCGCCGCTTGCCGCCCGCTGGCAGCGAAAATTGTTGGATGCCCTGGCGCGCTACCATGAACAGCATCGCGACGAGCCCGGCCCTGGCCGGGAGCGTCTGCGCCGCATCGCGCTGCCGATGGAAGATGAAGCGCTGGTGCTGCTGCTGATTGAGCAGATGCGCGAGAGCGGCTTAGTCCGCAGCCATCACGGCTGGCTGCATCTGCCCGAGCATAAAGCCGGGTTTACCGACGAGCAGCAGGCGGTCTGGCAGAAGGTGGAGACCCTGTTCGGCGATGATCCCTGGTGGGTGCGCGATCTCGCGCGCGAAGTCCATGTGGAAGAGTCCCTGATGCGCGCGGTGCTGCGCCAGGCGGCGCAGCAGGGGATAATTACCGCGATCGTCAAGGATCGTTACTACCGCAACGATCGCATTGTGCAGTTCGCCCAGCGGGTGCGCGAGCTGGATCAACTGCGCGGGTCAACCTGCGCGGCGGATTTTCGCGATACCTTAAACGTAGGGCGGAAGCTGGCGATCCAGATCCTGGAGTATTTCGATCGGATTGGCTTCACCCGCCGTCGCGGCAACGATCATATCCTGCGCGATAAGGCGTTGTTTCTGTAATCATTAACGCCTGCTCCCCGGCGGACAGCGAACGCTGTGTTGCCGGGGAAGAGGAGGTCGCGCTGTGCCGGGCCTTATTCGGCTTCCCGTACCCAGATACGCATTTCGCCTTCTCCGCGGTTTGCCCAGCTAAACCAGGGAATAAAGGTCAGCGTCTGTGAATGGGGGGTGGCCAGCGGGTGATCGTAGCTCCAGAGATTCTGCGCGTCGGCGTTTTCTGCATGTTTTCTGTAGCCTGGAGCCTGAATCAACATGTTGCGAGCAAACAGCCCCTTTCCTTCAAACACCGTGAACCTGGCATCGCGTGGCAGCAGCAGGTTATGCAGCGCTTCGCCGTTATCAGCTTGTTCGAGACAATAGACCAGTGGACCGCGCTGCAGCGCGACCTGGCCTGCCTGGTGACGAACAAGCGGATTGCCATATACCCGGCGAACCGGCATCGGCAAGGTAAGCATCAGGGTGTCACCTTCCTGCCAGAGATGATGGATATGCAGATAGCCCTGGCGAATATCCTGCGTGACCGGCGCGCCGTTCAGGGTGATGTGCGGACCCTCGCACCAGTCAGGTAGACGCAGCGCCAGCGTATGGTTCACTGTTGACGGTGATTCGATGACAATTTTGACCTGTTCCCGCCAGGGATAGTCACCGCTGATACGCAGGCGTAACGTCTTTTCCCCAACCGGGATCTCGACCTGATTGCCGACATAGAGATTGATATACAACGCCTCCTCGCGTGGCGTGTAGATATAATGCCCCAGTGAGGTCAGAAGACGAGCGATATTCGGTGGGCAGCAGGCACAGCCGAACCAACGCTGACGAACAGGCTTAACATGGTCATAAATATGATTGAATTTTAAAGACTTAGGCTGCACTTCCAAGGGGTTGACGTAAAAGAAATGTTTACCGTCCAGCGCCATACCGCCCAGAACGGTATTGTACAGCGCGCGCTCCATTACATCAGCATATTGGCTGTCGGCTTCCAGTTCCAGCATGCGGCGCGCGAACATCATCAGCCCGATAGAGGCGCAGCTTTCCGCATAAACGGTATCATTCGGCAGGTCGTAATCGCTGCTGAAGGCTTCCCCGCTGCTCTGTGAGCCAATGCCGCCCGTAATATACAGCTGACGCTGGACCATGTTTTTCCATAACCGCAGGCAATCCTGGCGTTTGCCTTCGTTCTTGCTCAGGCGCGCAAGGTGCGCTACGCCGGCCATTAAATAAACAAAGCGAACCGCGTGACCCACAGCGGTGGTCTGTTCGGCAAGCGGCAAATGCGCCTGGCTGTAGGGTTTATCCATCACCATCCACGCCGGCCCATAGGTATTCCAGAAGGAAGTTTTGCCGCGTTTTTCATACTCGATGTCATAGAAATGCGGCTGTGTCCCACGCTGTTCAACGAAGTAATTAGCCAGCGCCATATAGCGTGGTTCCTGAGTCACATCGTACAAACGCATTAACGCCAGCTCTATTTCAGGGTGTCCCGGGTAGCCGTGCAGCTGATTGTCGTCGGGACCAAACACGCTGTCGATATGATCGGCGAGGCGACATGCCACCTCCAGCAGGCGGCGTTTACTGGTCGCCTGGAAGAATGCCACCCCAGCTTCAATCAGGTGACCGGCACAGTACAATTCATGGCATTCGGCGAGATTGGTCCAGCGTTCCCCGGGCGCTTTCACCGTAAAATAGGTGTTCAGATAACCATCTTCACATTGCGCGGCGGCAATCAGCTCAATCACCTCGTCGGCGGTTTTTTCCAGTTCCGCATCTGGCTTCTGGCACAATGACCAGGCGACGGCCTCGAGCCATTTCGCCACATCGCTATCCTGGAACACCATTCCGTAGAATTCTCCTGCCTGCTGACCTGCGGCGATACGGAAGTTTTCTATCGCATGGCTGGGCTCAGCCTCGGCGATCCGGTCATTGAGGGCCTCCCACTGGTAGGGAATGACGACATCACGCACCAGTTGCTGATACTGACCCAGAAACGGATCGTTAACTTTCAGTTTGTGCAGATCGACTTCCATGATTTCTCCTTAAGACTGAACGTGACGTGCGCGCAGATCGGCTGCAATACGCGACATCATGGGATTGTTGAGCTTGCAGGCGCGGATAGCGAAGGCCAGCAACAGATGGAACAGCGCGGGCAGCAGGGTTTCCATCGCCGTGATCCCCGATAGTGAGGATGGAGTCTGGTTGCTGGCGCCGGGTTGATAAGCGACGTAGATAAATACCAGGCTGATAATGCCCGCACTGGAGGCCCATGCCAGCTTGATAAAGAACAGGTTGAAAGCAAAGTTCATCCCCGACGAACGGACACCCGTCTTCCATTCGCCATAATCATCAGAGAAGGCCATCAACGAAAAATGCAGCGGTAGGGTAAAGCCCAGGATGATGCCATTGCCGAGAATGACCGCCAGCCACAGCGTTTGCCAGGACGGACCGGTGGGCAGGAACCACATTCCGACCGCCAGTAAGGCCAGTACCACATTGGTGTAGTAATAGAGCTTGACGGTATCAACGTGGCGCGACAGCCAATTGACGATCGCGGCGCCCAGAATCGAGGAAAAGGTGACCATGGTGAAAAACAGCGATGTATAGCCAGTAGAGCCGCCGAGTACATAGGTAATGAAGTACATGTAGCCGCCACCGCGAATGTTAAACACGTTGATCAACAGGAATGACATCGCCAGCATGAGTAACAGCTGATCGTTTTTACGCAGACCGGCGATATGTTCGCGCAGGGTGAATTTGCCGAGCATCTCCAGGGAAACACGCTCTCGTACCCAGAAAAAGCAGCACAGAAACATCACCGCCGCGATGGCGCACAGTACGCCGACACCATACTGATAACCCTGGGCGGTATTCCCCTGACCGAGCGCTTTTACCAACCACGGCAGGCCCACGGAGACCAGGAATCCTGCCATACCGCATAGTATAAAGCGCCATGCCTGGCAGGAGATCACCTCGCTATGGCGAGTGGTCATCGTATTAATGAGCGCGCAGTAAGGGACGTTAATCGCGGTATAGCTGACTGAAAGCAGCAGGTAAGTGCCGAAGGCCCAGGCGATTTTTACCCCCATGCCGGCATCCGGCACGGTAAAGGTCAGCACGCCGATCGCTGCAATCGGAACCGCAATCCATAGCTGCCAGGGGCGAAAACGTCCCCATCGGCTTTGGGTCCGATCGGCGAGGACGCCCATGATCGGATCGGAAATAGCATCAAACACGCGCAGCGCAAGGAACAGAGTACCGACCAGCGCCGGGGTGAGCCCAAAGACGTCAGTATAGAAAAAAGTGAGAAAGTTCATGATCAGGCAGGTGATGACCGTTCCACCGGCGTCGCCCAGACCATAGCCTATTTTTTCACGGAGAGATAATTTGTCGTCCTGCATGTGCTTCGTGAGGTCGCTTGTCGTAATCGGAGCCGTAGTCATAAATAACTCCCGAAGAGAATGTTCAGAATTATTCCGCTGTCTGGCCGGCGGACATTTTTTGTCTTTTGCAAATACATTAATTATTTTGCACCGAATAAACGAGGCAACAAGGGAAGGGAAAAGTATAAAAAGAGAACGATTCCGACTTTGTCATAAAAATGTGATTCCGATCCGGAAAGGCGTTAATTTATGATTAATAATCAGTTGGAAAGAGATGTTTTATCGTTTCGTTAGCGGAAAATTAAATATATATGCTTGAATTATCCATGTCTCTTCCGATTCGCGTACAAAATGGCGGCTTATTTATTTCCCGTGGCGTCGGCAGCCATCCGGCGCGTAAACTGCAATCCTGGGAAATTATTTTTGTCGAAAAGGGAACGTTAACGATTTGCGAAGAGGATGAAATATTTAACGTTAATGCAGGGGAAAGTTTATTGCTGTGGCCAGAACGTTCTCATGTTGGGGTGGGGGAATTTCCCGCCGACCTGAAATTTTATTGGCTGCATTTTGAAGTACTGACGGAGAGTGTCCGGTCTCTGCCGCCAGCGCTGCTTAACGTTCCGCAACATACCCGCGTCAGCGATCCACAATACATTATTTCGCTGTTTCGCCAGTTTCTTCGTGAACAGGAGAACATTCACCGCAGCCTGGCGCTGGAGCTCCTGTTATTGCTGATACTGCAGCAGATTGCTGCGGCGGCAAGCGAAAAACCGGACGACAGTCCCGGCGCTGCGCTGGCCTGGAAAGCGCAGCAGATCATCCATACCCGTTACCACTTGCCTGTTTCAGCCTCGACGCTGGCGAAAGAGCTGCACTGTAATGCGGACTATTTAGGACGCGTGTATCGTCACGTTTTCCGCGTGACGTTGACCGAAGCGATCCATCGTCAGCGGGTCAGAGCGGCGGAAAAGCTGTTGATCAGCGATTCACTGTCGTTGACCGAAGTCGCGGGTCAGTGTGGCTTTAATGACGTCGGTTATTTTCGCAAGATCTTTCGTAAGCACACCAGCCTCACGCCTGCCGCCTGGAAGCGCCGCTACTGTAAGGAGCACATTAATTCAGCGTAATGAAAAATCAGTTGTGCTAGTGACTAAAAACAGCGCTGATTCCATTCAGGATCAAAGCGCGGGCAGGGACTATTCTGGCACCCTGCGGTTTTATCCCCAGGGAGCAGAGGATGAACCGGTTTCTTATTGCTAATGCCCAACAGTGTATTGGCTGTCGTACCTGTGAAGTGGCCTGCGCGGTGGCGCACCAGCAGGCGCAGGATGTGTCCATGCTGTCGACAAGCCATTTCGCGCCGCGGATCCGGGTGGTGAAAAGCGGCGAGATATCAACGGCGACGGCCTGTCGGCAGTGCGAGGATGCGCCCTGCGCCAGCGTCTGCCCGCAGGGGGCGATTCGTCTGGAGGAGGACGTCTGGTGGGTCGATCAGCGCCGCTGCATCGGCTGTAAAAGCTGCATGGTGGCCTGCCCGTACGGCGCGATGACCGTCACGGTGGTGAACCAGCAGGCGCAGGCGCTGAAATGCGATTTATGCCACCACCGCGCCGAGGGGCCGGCCTGCGTAGCCGCCTGCCCGACGCAGGCGCTGCGGGTGATGGCTCCCGCGGAGCTGGAGGCGCTATGCGCGCAAAAACGCCAGCGGCTGGCGCTGGCGTGAGCGGGTCCGCCGACGGACGTTACCCGTCAGCAGCGTCAGGAATTACGCTTCCTGTTCGCGCCAGGCGAATTCAACCTCTTCGGCGAGAATTTTCACCCCGGCCTCGATTTTTTGCGGGTCCGGCACATAGTTCATGCGCATGCACTGGTGGGTATGCGGCCACGGTTTATCGAGTCCCGGGAAGAAGTAATCCCCCGGCACCATCAGCACGCCGCGCTTTTTCAGCCGCTGATACAGCAGCTCGGTGGAGATCGGCAGATCCTTAAACCACAGCCAGAGGAAGATCGCCCCCTCCGGTTTGTGAATAAGGCAGCGCTCCTCCGGCAGATAGCGGCGAATAATGGCGATGGTCTCCTGCACCCGCTGGTAATAGAAGGGTTTGATCACTGTCTCTGACAGGCGCAGCAGATCCTGACGTTTAATCATTTCACACATCATTGCCGGCCCGATACCGCCGGGCGCGAGGCTGATAATGCCGTTCATGTTGCTGATGGCGGTAATGATTTTCTCGTTGGCGATGATAATCCCGCAGCGGCTGCCCGGCAGGCCCAGCTTGGACAGGCTCATACACAGCACGATGTTCGGGTTCCACAGCGGTCGGGCGTTGCTGAAGATTATGCCCGGGAACGGCACGCCGTAGGCGTTATCAATCACCAGCGGGACCCCGTGCTGATTCGCCAGCGCATCCAGTTTGATCAGCTCTTCATCAGTGATGACGTTGCCGGTCGGGTTGGTGGGACGCGAGACGCAGATCATCCCGGTCTCCTCTGTCACCTGCAGATGCTCAAAATCAACGTGGTACTTGAACTGGCCTTCCGGCAGCAGTTCGATATTCGGCCGGGTGGCAACGAACAGATCCTCTTCCAGGCCGGCATCGGCATAGCCGATATATTCCGGCGTCAGCGGGAACAGCACCTTGCGGGTGGTGCCATCTGACCGACGCCCTGCGAACAGATTAAATAAGTAGAAAAATGCGCTCTGACTGCCATTTGTTAGCGCAATATTCTGTGGTTCTATCTCCCAGCCCAGTTCGTCGCGCAGCATCTTCGCCAGCAGGCTCAGCAGCTCGCTCTTGCCCTGCGGACCATCATAATTACAAAGCGCATCAAGGGCTTTGCCATTATCCAGCATGTCGGAGAGCAGCTGCTGGAAGTAGTCATTCATCTCCGGGATCTGAGCGGGGTTGCCGCCGCCCAGCATAATAGCGCCCGGCGTGCGCAGACCGTCATTAAGGTCTTCCATCAGGCGGGTAATGCCTGAATGACGGGTGAATTTGTCGCCGAAAAGGGAAAATGTCATCGCGAATCGTCTGTCGGTGGTTCTGGAAAGTGGCTAACCATAACGCCAGCGCCAGCGTGGTGCAAATCGAAGGGAAGAGGGGTATTTTTGTTTTTATCCTGTGAATCGATATTTTATCAGCATATTGTTCTGAATGGCTCCCCGCCGGGCAGGGAGCCACTCCTGTATTACTGCTGTTGTCCGGCCCAGATGACCATCACTTTGTCTTCACCGCTCTCGCGCACGAATCCGTAACCCCGCGGCATCGACAGCGTTGTCTGTTTGCCCATGCCGATCGCCGGATGGCGCGCGCGGAACTGGCCAATCTTCTGCCAGTGGGTAACGCTGCGGGCCGCTTTACCGTTAACATCCTGCCAGTTCATCTCTGAACGGGTGCCCTGCAGCGGGTCCGAGCCGGTGGGGCCGAGCGGGCGCGACGACTCGTCACCATAGAAGATCTGCACGGCGCCAGGGGCCAGCAGCAGCAGCTCTGCCGCCGTGGTGCCACCTTCGCGGAACAGGCGCGTATCGTGAGAGGAGAGGTAGCTCAGCACGTTGAAGCTCTGCAGCTTGTCCGCCATTTGCTGCCAGGTGAGGTCAATGTTGGCCATGCAGGTCGCCGCTTTCGCCGCCTGGTCCTGATAGTCGAAATTGATCATCGCATCAAAACCGTGGCGATAGTAATCGCTCTCCATCACCCCGTGTCCCCAGGCTTCCCCGGTCATCCAGAACGGCGCCGCATCCAGCGCTTTATCCGGATTGGCTTTTTTCCACTCCGCCAGCGCGGCGGTGGCTTGGGTTTTTAACTGCTGCCAGGCATCCATCTCCACATGTTTAGCGGTATCGACGCGGAAGCCGTCGATGCCGTAGTCGCGCACCCACTGGCTCAGCCAGTGCGTCAGGTAGTCGCGCGGCGTATAGCCCGGGATCGCCTTCGCCGCAGTGTCCGGTTTATGGCTATAGAAGTTCGGCAGGCCCGACGCCTCCTTCGATTCGGTTTTCAGGTCCGGCAGGAAGGCCAGCGACATGGTGAGGTCGTCATAGCCCGGGTTGTCGTAATCGCCGATATCGGTGCGGATCCACTTCTTACCCCACCATTTCTCCCAACCGGCCTTGTCGCTGAAGTTGATATAGTCGTTAAAGCTGTGCCAGGTCTGGCCCGCGCCGGGCTTCCAGTCCGTCCAGCGCTCGCCGAGGGTTTTTTTCAGCTCATCCCCTTGCAGATACAGGGAGCCGAACTGGAACTCCTGCATGTCGGCCAGGGTGGCGTAGCCGGTATGGTTCATCACCACGTCGAACAGAATACGTATTCCGCGCTTATGCGCTTCATCCACCAGCCGGCGGAGATCCGCTTCGGTCCCCATGTTGGCGTCCAGTTTCGACCAGTCCTGAGTGTAATAGCCGTGGTAGGCGTAGTGCGGGAAATCGCCTTTCGTCCCGCCGCCTACCCAGCCGTGGATCTGCTCGAGCGGGGAGCTGATCCACAGGGCATTGACCCCCATCTGCTGCAGATAATCCAGCTTGCTGGTTAATCCCTGCAGGTCGCCGCCGTGGAAGGTACCTATCTCCTGCATGCCGTCTTTATGTCGGCCATAGCTATTGTCGTTGGCCGGGTTACCGTTCACGAAGCGGTCGGTCAGGACGAAGTAGACGGTGGCGTTGTGCCAGTCGAACGGCGCCGGCGCGGCCGTCTCGGCGCGTTCAAGCAGCAGCAGGCCATTGCTGCCGAAGGCGGGCTGCAGAGTGATTTTGCCGCCGCTGACGGTCGCGACATTGCCGCTGTAAAAATCGCGAACCTTACTGCCCTCGGCGAAGGTTTTGCTAACGTCGATGGTCAGAGGTTTTCCATCCCACTTCGGACACTGGCGGATCTGCGGCGCCGCGGCGCTGGCCTCTTTTTCCTCCAGCGAAATCATCATCGTCGGCGTGCCGGAGCGGGTATCCACCTCCAGGGTATACAGGCCCTGGCGGAAGATGCGCCATTGCGGCGGCGTGCCGCGACAGGGTTCCATGGAGAGCATCTGGTTGAGCTTAATGCCGCCGGAAGGCTGCCAGCACTGTTGGTCAAAATTTAGCTGCAGGGGACGTGTACCCTTCTCAACCACTTTCTGGCTGATGAAGCGGCCCGTCCCTTCTTCGGTGAAAGCAGGGAAGTCGGCGGTGGTCCAGGCGGCAAAGGCCATCCCAGG
Source organism: Klebsiella sp. GB_Kp047 (assembly GCF_040065235.1). NCBI lineage: Bacteria > Pseudomonadati > Pseudomonadota > Gammaproteobacteria > Enterobacterales > Enterobacteriaceae > Klebsiella > Klebsiella sp. GB_Kp047. Next base: position 85,255 of record NZ_JBEAJG010000029.1, read on the forward strand.
CACGAATAACGTGGCAAGCGCAGCGAGTTTCATTGCGGGATCCTTGAGCGGTTTTTATCTAGTGTGCCTTGTTGCCGCAAGGGTGAACTCCTCCCGGCGGACGTTTTGCCAGGAGGATGAAAAGGGGTGAGTGACACCGCTCAAAAAATAGGCTAAAAATGAGACGAAGCTAGCATTTTCGCGCTGGCGATGCGGCGCAGAAACCGATTTCAGATGACAGCAATTCGGAATTGGACTATTTCTGTTGATGCCCTCAGTGCGTATTTTTGATACTATTAGCGATTCAGCTATCGTTTTTTTGTGAAAAACAAGGTGTTGGAATGCATATATCCGACCAGGAGACCTGATGATATCGAATCCCATACGACGATATGGGGCCGCCATACTTATGTTACTAACCTGCGTCTTTTCAGGTAGTGTGTTGGCAACAACGCACACAGCAACAAAGAGTCATAAAGCCCCAACGGTTAAGAAGATCAGTAGTACTAAGGTAAGCAGTAAACAAGAGTATTCTCGCAATAGTGTAAAGAGCAGTTCACTTCCTGACTTGCGAAAATACCCTTCCGGAACACCAAGGAAAAAAGCGTTTCTCCGGACGGTCATGCCTTATATTACCAAGCAGAATCAGGCGATTACTGCGGATCGTAACTGGCTTGTTTCCAAGCAGTACGATGCTCGCTGGTCGCCGAGCGAAAAGGCGCGCCTGAAAGATATCGCGACGCGTTACAAGGTGAAGTGGTCAGGCAATACGCGTCATGTGCCATGGAACGCGCTGCTTGAGCGTGTCGACATTATTCCGAACAGCATGGTTGCGACCATGGCGGCGGCGGAAAGTGGCTGGGGTACCTCTAAGCTGGCGCGTGAGAACAACAATCTGTTCGGCATGAAGTGCGGCGCTGGTCGCTGCCGCGGCGCGATGAAAGGCTACTCGCAGTTTGAGTCGGTGGAGCAGTCGGTACAGGCTTACGTCACCAACCTGAACACCCACCCGGCCTATTCCTCTTTCCGCAAATCGCGCCTGCAGCTGCGTAAGGCGGATCAGGAAGTAACGGCCAGCACCATGATTCATAAGCTGAAGGGGTATTCGACCAAAGGGTCGAGCTACAACAACTATCTCTTCGCGATGTATCAGGATAACCAGCGGTTAATTGCCGCGCACATGTAATGTGCTTATCTACGTCATTATTAATGCCCGGCGCGCAAGCCCGGGCATTTTTCTTTGCTCTCTACATCATGACTTCACTGTGCCGGTCACGGTACTCCTTCGGCGTCACGTCGTACTCCTTCTTAAACACCGAATAGAAATATTGCAGCGACGGGTAGCCGCACATCTGCGAAATCTCATTGATCGACAGGCTGGTGGACACCAGCAGGCTGCGCGCCTTTTCCAGTTTCTCGCTGTGGATCACCGTGTGGATGGTCTCCCCCACTTCCTCTTTAAAGCGTTTCTCCAGGTTGGAGCGTGAAATGCCGACGGCGTCGAGCACCTGCTCCACCTTGATGCCTTTGCAGGCGTTGTTGCGAATGTAATGCATCGCCTGAATCACGGAGGGGTCGTTTAAAGACCGGTAGTCGGTGGAGCGTCGCTCAACGACGCGCATCGGCGGGATCAGCTGGCGCTGCAGCGGGAGCGCCTCGTTATTCAGCAGCCGGTGGAGTAATTTTGCCGCCTGATAACCCATCTGGCGGGTGCCCTGGGCGACGGAGGAGAGGGCGACGCGAGAGAGATAGCGGGTCAGCTCTTCGTTATCGATGCCAATAACGCACAGTTTCTCTGGCACCGGGATATGCAGCAGCTCGCAGGCCTGCAGGACGTGGCGGGCGCGGGCGTCGGTGACGGCGATGATGCCGGTTTGCGGCGGCAGCGTTTGCAGCCAGTCGGCGAGCCGGTTTTGCGCGTGCTGCCAGTTTTCCGGCGCCGTCTCCAGCCCCTGGTAGACCACGCCGCGATACTTCTCCTTCGCCACCAACTGGCAGAAGGCATACTCGCGCTCTACTGCCCAGCGTTTACCGCTGGAGTTGGGGAGTCCGTAAAACGCGAAGCGGTGTACCCCTTTTTCCTTCAGATGAAGAAAGGCGCTTTCCACCAGCGCGGCGTTGTCCGTGGCGATATAGTGGACCGGCGGGTACTGCTCTGGCTGATGATAAGAGCCGCCGACGCCGACGATGGGGACGTTGACATCGGCCAGTAGCTTTTCGATTTCGGGATCGTCATAGTCGGCGATAACGCCATCGCCTAACCACTCTTTGATGTTTTCGATTCGTGCCCGAAAATCCTCTTCAATAAAGATATCCCACTCCAGTTGGGAGGCCTGCAGATACTCGCCGACACCCTCAACCACCTGGCGGTCATAAGCTTTGTTGGCGTTGAATAACAGCGTAATACGGTGACGCTTTTCAAACATAGATGATGTTCCTGCTCTAACCCCGGTCATACCCCTTCATTCATGATGTTGCCGATGGCCTGGCTTTCTCATTCACCACGGCCACGTACGCGATACGCGGCCGGGATGCGCCGTCTGCAACCCGAATGCTGTTGGGTATACACTACCGGCTAATGCCCGAGATATTTCAAGCGCCTTATGGCGAAGTTTGGCGGTAGCGCAAAGAATTCAGACATTCTTCAGAGAGCGCTTCCTTACGCGCGCCGCTTGGTGGCGGAGTCCATCCACACCGCCAGCAGCAAAATGGCGCCTTTGACGATATATTGCCAGAAGGTGGCGACGTCCATCATGCTCATGCCGTTATCCAGGGCCGACATAATAAACGCCCCCATTACCGCCCCGGCGACGCTACCGATCCCGCCCGCCAGGCTGGTGCCGCCGATAACGCAGGCGGCGATGGCATCCAGTTCGGCGATGTTGCCCGCCGAGGGCGACCCCGCGCCGAGGCGTGAGCTGAGGATCAGACCGGCAATGGCGACCATCAGGCCGTTAATGGCAAACACCGCCAGCTTGGTACGCTCGACGTTAATCCCGGACAGGCGTGCCGCCTCCAGGTTGCCGCCGATGGCGTAGATGCGGCGGCCAAAGGCGGTACGAGTGGCCATGAACAGCCCTGCCAGCAGCAGGGCGGCGAGGATCAGTACCGGCGTCGGCACACCGCGATAGTCATTGAGCAGCCAGATTGCGCCCAGCACAATCACCGCGGTAATGGCCTGGCGGCCAACGGCGGCGGTGGAGGACGCGGTCGCCAGACCTAACGCCTGCCGGCGCATCCGTCCGCGCCACTGCCAGATAATGAACACTGCCATGCCGACAACACCGATGCCAAAGCCAATGCCATCTGGCAGGTAACTTTGGCCGATCTGCGCCATCGCCGGGCTGGTGGGCGAGACGGTGGTCCCGTTGGTGATGCCGATCAGAATGCCGCGAAACGCCAGCATCCCGGCGAGGGTGACGATAAACGAGGGAACCTTACGATAGGCCACCCACCATCCGTTCCACGCGCCGAGCAGCAGGCCCATCACCAGCGTCACCAGAATGGTGAGCGGCAGCGGCCAGCCGAGCCAGACGTCAAAGATCGCCGCCGCGCCGCCGAGAAGCCCCATCATCGAGCCGACGGACAGGTCGATTTCTGCCGAAATAATCACAAACACCATGCCGACGGCGAGGATGCCGGTGATGGCCGTCTGGCGCAGCAGGTTGGAGATATTGCGCGCGCTCAGGTAGGCGCCATCGGTAACCCAGGTGAAAAACAGCATAATGACGACGATCGCGGCGATCATCACGAAGACCTGGAGGTTAAGCCCCTTCAGCGCCGGCAGGGCGGTAGGGGCGGTTGGAGTAAGTTTGATTTCAGACGACGTGTTCTTCGACATGGCGTTCGCTCCTCAGCGCGGCTTCCATCACCTGTTCCTGGGTCAGATGTTGATTAACCAAATTGGCTTTTAGCCTGCCTTCGTGCATGACCAGCACCCGATCGCTAAGACCAAGCACCTCGGGCAGTTCGGATGAAATGACAATGACCGCGATGCCCTGCTGCACCAGCTGGTTAATCAGTTTATAAATTTCATACTTCGCCCCGATATCGATGCCGCGGGTGGGTTCGTCGAGGATCAGAATGCGCGGATTAAGCAGCAGACAGCGGGCCAGAATCGCCTTTTGCTGGTTGCCACCGCTCAGGCGGCCAATCGCCAGCTCCGGCGAGGAGGTTTTAATTTTCAATCGCTGAATGGACTGCTCAATACAGTGCTGCTCGGCGGCGTCGTCCAGGCTGCTCATCGCGCCGGTGAACTGGCTGAGCGCTGCCAGGGTAATGTTCTTACCTACCGCCATTACCGGCACGATACCGTCTTTTTTGCGGTCTTCCGGCACCATGGCGATGCCGTGGCCAATGGCCTGCTGACAGTTAGTGATGCTGACCGGCTGGCCATCAATAAAAATCTCCCCCTGCCAGCGCCCCGGCCAGACGCCGAACAGGCACTGCACCGCCTCGGTCCGTCCGGCGCCGACCAGCCCGGCGATGCCAAGGATTTCCCCGCGACGCAGGGAAAACGAGACGTCGTTGACCCGTTTAATATGACGGTTTACCGGGTGCCAGGCGGTCAAGTGTTCGACCCGCAGGATCTCCTCGCCGTGGGCGTGCGGTTCGCTGGGATAGAGCGCGGTGAGCTCCCGGCCAACCATCATGGTGATGATGTCGTCTTCGCTCATGCCGCTGGCGTCGCGAGTGCCGATGTGCTGGCCATCGCGGATCACGCAGATTGTATCGGAGATCGCTTTGACCTCATTGAGCTTGTGCGAAATATAGATGCAGGCGATATCGTGGTTTTGCAGATCGCGAACGATCGCCAGCAGCGTCGCGGTCTCTTGTTCGGTTAAGGAGGCGGTCGGTTCGTCGAGGATCAGCAGGCGAACCTGTTTATTCAGCGCCTTGGCGATCTCCACCAGCTGCTGCTGACCGAGGCCGAGGTCGCCGACGCGGGTGTCGGGCGAAATGGGCAGATTGACCTGCGCCAGCAGCTTCTGGCAGCGCAGCGTCATGGTTTCATAATCCAGCAGACCGTGGCGGGAGATCTCGGCGCCGAGGAAAATGTTCTCCAGCACGGTGAGATGTTTCACCAGCGCCAGCTCCTGATGAATAATGGCGATGCCTTTGCGTTCGGTATCGCGAATATGGTTTGCCTGCAGCGTTTCGCCGGCAAAAATAATCTCCCCCTCATAGCTTCCGTGCGGATAGATACCGCACAGCACTTTCATCAGCGTCGATTTTCCCGAACCATTTTCACCGCATAACGAGACCACCTCGCCAGCGTTCAGGCGCAGGCTGACATTATCCACGGCCTTAACGGCGCCGAAGGTTTTGGTGATGTTCTTCATTTCGAGTAGCCAGGCCATAAAGACTCCGAAAAGTGATATCCGGCGGGATGAAAATGACGCCCCGCAGCGGGGCGTCAGCCATTACAGTTCACTCTTTTTATGGAAACCGTCTTTAATCACCGTGGCGTCGATATTCTCTTTATTCACTTCAATTGGCGTTAACAGGCGCGAAGGGACATCTTTTAAACCGTTATTCAGCGTAGTGTCAGACTTCGGCTGCTTATCGTTGCCCAGCTCAACGGCGATTTCGGCGGCGTTGGTGGCCAGGGTGGTAATCGGTTTATAGACGGTCATCGTCTGGGTACCGGAAATAATGCGCTTCACGCCCGCCAGGTCAGCATCCTGACCGGAGATCGCCACTTTGCCGGCCAGCCCCTGGGCGGTTAAGGCCTGGATGGCGCCGCCGGCGGTGGCGTCATTGGAGGCAACCACGGCGTCGATTTTGTTATTATTCGCCGTCAACGCGTTTTCCATTATTTTCAGCGCGTTTTCCGGCAGCCAGCCGTCAACCCACTGATCGCCGACAATCTTAATTTTGCCCTCATCGACATACGGCTTGAGGACCTTCATCTGCCCGGCGCGGAACAGTTTGGCATTATTATCCACCGGCGAACCGCCCATCAGGAAATAATTACCCTGCGGCACTTTGTCGACCAGGCTTTGCGCCTGCATTTCGCCGACTTTTTCATTGTCGAAAGAAATATAAAAATCAATATCAGCATTATTAATCATGCGATCATAGGCCAGGACTTTAATACCTTCCTGTTTGGCCTCTTTAATAACGTTGCTGAGCACCTGACCGTTATAAGGAATAATGACTAAGACATCGACGCCGCGGTTGATCATGTTTTCAATTTGCGACATTTGCGTTTCTTCATTGCCATTGGCGGACTGAACAAAAACTTTGGCGCCTAAGGATTCCGCTTTATTGACGAAAATATCGCGGTCTTTCTGCCAGCGCTCCAGACGCAGATCGTCGATGGCCATGCCAATCTTCACTTCTTTCGCCATCCCCGCCATGCTGGCGAGCAGGAGGGAGCTGGCGCAAAGCGTAAGGCAAAGGTTCTTTATCTTCATAATAACGATACCTTTTTTGTAAGGGTAGGTAAGACGAACGGAAAATAATGTTTGATACATGAGGTTGCGGATACGTTACAGATTCTTAACGCGGAAAGCAGGGCTGGCAATTACCGGTTTTTATTTTGCGGTTATGAAATTTCGTTTAATGCGTAAATTATGACGGCGATCGTATTTTATTCATGCACACTCTTATTATTGCACTGGACTTCTCTGACAGGACGGCAGAAGAACGAGCAGATATTATTTTTTGCGAGCTAGCGCACGTTTGTGGATTCTCTCAATGGCGGTGTGAAATAACGTAATTGAGGAAAATGAAAGCGAAATTCTATATTGGCTTAAACCCGTCATACTTCAAGTTGTAGGTGTGTTGGTGACATTCGTTGCTTCGCCCCTTGGTTATCGGGGACTCGCGCTCCTGCCGCCTTCCTGCAACTCGAATTATTTAGGGTACCTGATTGGTTATTCGCCGCATCTCTGAATATGGAGTTCTCTATGCAGACCTATTTCGATCAACTCGATCGCGTTCGTTACGAAGGCCCGAAATCCACTAACCCGCTGGCTTTCCGTCATTACAACCCGGATGAACTGGTGCTGGGCAAACGGATGGAAGATCATCTGCGTTTTGCGGCCTGTTACTGGCACACTTTCTGCTGGAATGGCGCCGATATGTTTGGCGTGGGCTCCTTCGATCGCCCATGGCAGCAGCCTGGCGACGCCCTGGAGATGGCCAAACGCAAAGCCGATGTGGCGTTCGAATTTTTCCATAAACTCAACGTGCCTTACTACTGCTTCCACGACGTTGACGTCTCGCCGGAAGGGAGTTCGCTCAAGGAGTACAGCAATAACTTCGCCCGGATGGTCGAGGTACTGGCGGAGAAGCAGCAGCAGAGCGGCGTCAAGCTTCTGTGGGGGACCGCAAACTGCTTCACCAACCCGCGCTACGGCGCTGGCGCGGCCACCAACCCGGACCCGGAAGTGTTCAGCTGGGCGGCCACCCAGGTGGTCACCGCCATGAATGCCACCCATCAGCTGGGCGGCGAAAACTATGTTCTGTGGGGCGGTCGCGAGGGCTATGAAACCCTGCTGAATACCGACCTGCGCCAGGAGCGTGAACAGATTGGCCGCTTTATGCAGCTGGTGGTGGAGCATAAGCACAAAATCGGCTTTAAAGGCACGCTGCTGATCGAGCCCAAACCGCAGGAGCCTACCAAGCATCAGTATGATTATGATGCCTCTACCGTTTACGGCTTCCTCAAGCAGTTTGGCCTGGAAAAAGAGATTAAACTGAACATTGAAGCCAACCATGCGACCCTCGCCGGCCACTCGTTCCATCATGAGATCGCGACGGCCATCGCGCTGGGGCTGTTCGGTTCCGTCGACGCCAACCGCGGCGATCCGCAGCTGGGCTGGGATACCGACCAGTTCCCGAACAGCGTCGAAGAGAACGCGCTGGTGATGTATGAAATTCTCAAAGCGGGCGGCTTCACCACCGGCGGCCTCAATTTTGATGCGAAAGTGCGCCGTCAGAGCACCGACAAATACGATCTGTTCTATGGCCATATCGGCGCGATGGATACCATGGCGCTGTCGCTGAAGGTCGCGGCGCGGATGATCGAGGACGGTGAACTGGATAAACGCGTGGCCAAACGCTACGCCGGCTGGAACGGCGAGCTGGGGCAGCAGATCCTGAACGGGCAGATGACCCTCAGCGACATTGCCCAGTATGCCGTTCAGCATCAGCTGGCGCCGCAGCATCGCAGCGGCCAGCAGGAACAACTGGAAAACCTGGTCAACCATTATCTGTTTGACAAGTAATCATGCGGCGGCGCCCGGCGTGACCGGGGTCGCCACCAGGATGCTCTGTTCGCGCCACGCTCAGCCGTGGCGCGCGTTTAAGGAGAGGGAGTATGTATATCGGCATCGATCTGGGGACATCGGGCGTCAAAGCCATTCTGCTCAATGAGCAGGGTGATGTGGTGGCATCGCATACCGAAAAGCTTACCGTCTCGCGTCCGCATCCGCTGTGGTCGGAACAAGATCCCGAGCAGTGGTGGCAGGCGACGGACACGGCGATGAAAGCCCTGGGCGCGCAGCATAGTCTGCGCGACGTGAAGGCGCTGGGGATCGCCGGGCAGATGCACGGCGCCACCCTGCTGGATAAATCGTTACAGGTGCTGCGTCCTGCCATTTTATGGAATGACGGCCGCTGCGGCGAAGAGTGCCAGCTGCTGGAGGAAAAAGTCAGCGCTTCCCGGCAGATCACCGGCAACCTGATGATGCCGGGCTTTACGGCGCCGAAGCTCTTGTGGGTGCAGCGCCACGAGGCGGCGGTGTTCAGCCAGGTCGATAAAGTGCTGCTGCCGAAGGATTATCTGCGTCTGCGGATGACCGGCGAGCTTGCCAGCGATATGTCTGACGCCGCCGGTACCCTGTGGATGGACGTCGCCCGACGCGACTGGAGCGATGAGATGCTCGCCGCCTGCGATCTCAGCCGGGACGCGATGCCGGCCCTGTTTGAAGGCAGCGACGTCACCGGGCAGCTGCGCCCGGAGGTGGCGCAGGCGTGGAATATGCCACAGGCGCTGGTGGTGGGGGGCGGCGGCGACAACGCCGCCGGCGCGGTCGGGGTTGGCATGGCCGATGCCGGTCAGGCGATGCTGTCGCTGGGCACTTCAGGTGTGTATTTCGCGGTCAGCGAAGGATTCCTCAGCAAGCCTGAAAGCGCGGTGCATAGCTTTTGTCATGCGCTACCGGGCCGCTGGCATTTGATGTCGGTGATGCTCAGCGCGGCCTCCTGTCTGGACTGGGCGGCGAAATTAACCGGTCTCGCCAGCGTGCCGGCGCTGATTGCGGCGGCACAGTCAGCCGACGAGAGCGCCGGTCCGGTGTGGTTCCTGCCCTATCTGTCGGGCGAACGCACGCCGCACAACAACCCGCAGGCCAAGGGCGTCTTCTTCGGCCTGACGCATCAGCATGGGCCGGCAGAGCTGGCGCGGGCAGTACTGGAGGGGGTGGGCTATGCGCTGGCGGACGGTATGGACGTGGTACACGCCTGCGGCATCAAGCCGCAGAGCATCACCCTTATCGGCGGCGGGGCGCGTAGCGCTTACTGGCGACAAATGCTGGCGGATATCAGCGGCCAGCAGCTCGATTACCGTACCGGGGGCGACGTCGGCCCGGCGCTGGGGGCGGCCAGGCTGGCGCAGCTGGCGGTGCACGGCGAAGCCGACCGCGCCGGGCTGTTGACGCCGCTGCCGCTTGAGCAAGCGCATCGCCCGGACGATCGCCGAGTGGCCCACTATGCGCCGCAGCGGGAAACCTTCCGCCAGATTTATCAGCAGCTGAAACCGCTGATGTCATAGCCTCAGTCCGTCCGGCAGCGCCGGGCGGATTACTCCCCTGAATGTCCAGTCTGCATTCATCCAAAACACGTATTTATTAATTCCGAAATGTCAGCTTTGCTGCACCTGGCCTGCGCCATCGCCGGGCGGTTCGGTCATAATCAGCGCGTGTCGACAGGGAGGAGCGATGAATATAAAACGCAGTATTGCCAGAGGGATGATGGCAGCAGGGTCGCTGGTTTATCTGCTGGGTATCTGGCGGACCTGCCCGCTGTTTAGCGGTAAAGGTTATTTTCTTGGCGTGCTGGTGATGGGGATGTTTGCCGTCCTCGCCCATCAGCGCGCCAGACGGTGGCAGGGGCAAGACGACGGATTTATCGCGTTATGCCGGCTGGTGTTGCTGCTGTCGGCGGGCCTGCTGCTGGTAGGCGCCTGGCATGTGCCGGCAGACTGGCATGAAAAAGCCGTCTATATCGCGGCGTGGTTTGTCTGCTTATACGGCGCATCTGCGACCCCCGAACGGGCCCGCGTCGCCCGCGCGGTGCAAAAAACGGAATAGGCGCCCGGTTGTCCGGTACGCCGGGCCGTTAGCTGACCAGCCGGCGGCGATCAACCCGCTGCACCAGGCCGGACAGCAGCAGACTGCCGAGCAGGGCGGCGCTGAAAATCCACACAATATCCAGCAGCGGCCAGCGGCTCAGTTCCAGATGGCTGGCGCGCAGCGCATGCACAATCAGGGCATGGAAGCCGTAAATCCCCAGAGAATGACGCGCAATACATTCGATACCGGGCAGGGGACGCGCGTTAAGCCAGTTTTTGGCGAGCGTCAGCAGGGTGACCGCGCAAACGAACACCGCCGGTCCGCAGTAGAGATACCAGGTGTCGCCGAAGTCCCCGCGCCAGCGTAGCTCATGCAGCGTGCCGCGGGAGATGACCCACACGGCGGCGAGGAACAGCGCGGCGCAGAGCGGGGTCAGCCATTTTTTATCCGTGTTCAGGGTGCCAATGGCCCTGCCCAGCACGCCGTAGAGCACGTAATAAAAGGTGTCGCCATTGATATAGAGGTTGACCGGCAACCACTCAATCCCGGCGGCTTTGACGCCGACCATATTGGGGTTGGCCAGAATGCCGAGGATCGCCATCAGCGTCAGCAGCATTTTGCCGCTGACGGACTTAACCTGAATAAGCGGCGAGAGCAGATAGATAACGGTGATAGCAAAGAAAAACCACAGGTGGTAGAAGACAGGCTTCTGCAGCACATTCTTTAACGACAGCTCGACGTTGATATGGGTAAACAGCGCGATATACAGCAGAGAAAGCGCGCTATAGAACGCAATGCACAGGCCAATCCGCCAGAAGTGGCGCGGCTGGGCGCTGCGTTCCCCAAAAAAGAGGTAGCCCGAGATCATAAAAAACAGCGGCACGCTGACGCGGGAGGCGGAATTGAGCAGATTGGCGATATCCCATTGCAGCAGTGTAATCGCATGCGGATGAGTGATATACCAGCTGGTACTGTGGATCATCACCACCATCATGCAGGCAATGCCGCGCAGGTTGGTGATCCAGTGAATCTTTTCTTGCATCCGTCCCTCAAAGTCTACTGGCGAAATAAGGTCTGACCCGCCTTATGCCCCGGTGTCGCACGAGATTAGTCTGAGTTTTTGGTCACAGGCTTGTCGATGTTTCATGATATTCGCAAAATACCTGTAATACTGAATATTTACGATAACAACTTGCTAACAAGGCGGTGGAGGAGAACGTGGTGAAAGGTGTCGTTTCCATAATGCTGGTGCTGCTCCTTGCGGGCTGCAGCGAGACCGTTTCCCCGCCGGCGCAAAAAGCGCAGCGCGCGCGTATTACCCCGCAAACCACGCTCAATATGGCGCAGCTTTGCAAGGACCAGGCCGCTATCCGCTATAACACGCAAACGCAGTTAGTTGACGTGAACCATTTTGAACAATTCCAGGCAAGCTATGAGCTGTCGGGCCGTACCGGCAAGAATGAACGTTTCATCTGTTCCTTTGACCCGGACGGCCAGTTTATGCATCTTTCGATGCGCTGAATCGACCCCACCTGGCGTAAATTTCGTCCGTTTTCCTGAAACTACGCCGTTTCGTACTGTATATCTCGCAGCCAGCGGGTATACTGACTCCTTCCTTTAAATCCACACGTATCCAGCACGAAATCATATGCAAAAGTTTGATACCAGGACCTTCCAGGGCCTGATCCTGACCTTACAGGATTACTGGGCTCGTCAGGGCTGCACCATTGTTCAACCACTGGACATGGAAGTCGGCGCCGGCACCTCTCACCCGATGACCTGCCTGCGCGCGTTAGGGCCGGAGCCGATGGCGACCGCCTACGTACAGCCTTCCCGTCGTCCAACCGATGGCCGCTATGGCGAAAACCCGAACCGTTTACAGCATTACTATCAGTTCCAGGTGGTGATTAAGCCTTCTCCGGACAACATCCAGGAGCTGTACCTCGGGTCGCTGAAAGAGCTGGGTATGGACCCGACCATTCACGACATTCGCTTCGTCGAAGACAACTGGGAAAACCCGACGCTGGGAGCCTGGGGTCTTGGTTGGGAAGTGTGGCTCAACGGCATGGAAGTGACGCAGTTCACCTACTTCCAGCAGGTGGGCGGCCTGGAGTGTAAGCCGGTGACCGGCGAGATCACCTACGGTCTGGAGCGTCTGGCGATGTACATCCAGGGCGTCGACAGCGTCTACGACCTGGTCTGGAGCGACGGCCCGCTGGGGAAAACCACTTACGGCGACGTGTTCCACCAGAACGAAGTGGAGCAGTCCACCTATAACTTCGAATACGCCGACGTCGATTTCCTCTTCTCCTGCTTCGAGCAGTATGAGAAAGAGGCCCAGCAGCTGCTGGCGCTGGAGACCCCGCTGCCGCTGCCGGCCTACGAGCGTATTCTGAAAGCGGCTCACAGCTTCAACCTGCTGGATGCGCGTAAAGCCATCTCCGTCACCGAGCGTCAGCGCTATATCCTGCGCATTCGCACCCTGACGAAAGCAGTGGCGGAAGCGTACTACGCTTCCCGTGAAGCGCTCGGCTTCCCGATGTGCAACAAGAATAAATAAGAGGCGGCCATGTCTGAGAATACTTTTCTGGTGGAAATCGGCACTGAAGAGCTGCCACCAAAAGCGCTGCGCAGCCTGGCGGAATCTTTTGCTGCGAACGTGACCGCGGAGCTGGATAACGCCGGCCTCGCGCACGGTAAAGTGGAATGGTTTGCCGCCCCGCGTCGTCTGGCGCTGAAGGTGGCCAACCTGGCGGCGGCGCAAGCCGATCGCGAAGTGGAAAAACGCGGCCCGGCCGTTGCCCAGGCGTTCGATGCCGAAGGCAAGCCAAGCAAAGCGGCCGAAGGCTGGGCGCGCGGCTGCGGTATCACCGTCGATCAGGCCGAACGTCTGACCACGGACAAAGGCGAGTGGCTGCTGTATCGCGCCCATGTGAAGGGCGAAAGCACTGAAGCCCTGCTGCCGAACATGATTGCCAGCTCGCTGGCGAAGCTGCCGATCCCGAAACTGATGCGCTGGGGCGCGTCTGACGTCCACTTCGTGCGCCCGGTTCACACCGTCACGCTGCTGCTGGGTGACAAAGTGATCCCGGCTACTATCCTCGGTATTCCGTCCGATCGCGTGATCCGCGGCCATCGCTTTATGGGCGAGCCGGAATTCACCATCGACCATGCCGACCAGTATCCGCAGATCCTGCTGGAGCGCGGTAAAGTCATCGCCGATTACGAACAGCGTAAAGCCAAAATCAAAGCCGATGCGGAAGAGGCGGCGCGTAAGATTGGCGGTAAAGCCGATCTGAGCGAAAGCCTGTTGGAAGAAGTCACCTCGCTGGTGGAATGGCCGGTGGTACTGACGGCGAAGTTCGAAGAAAAATTCCTCGCGGTGCCGTCTGAAGCGCTGGTTTACACCATGAAGGGCGACCAGAAGTACTTCCCGGTCTACGACAACGCCGGTAAGCTGCTGCCGAACTTTATCTTCGTCGCTAACATCGAGTCGAAAGATCCGCAGCAGATCATCTCCGGTAACGAGAAGGTAGTCCGTCCGCGTCTGGCCGATGCCGAGTTCTTCTTCAACACCGACCGTAAAAAACGTCTGGAAGACAACCTGCCGCGTCTGGAAACCGTGCTGTTCCAGCAGCAGCTGGGGACGTTGCGCGACAAGACCGATCGCATTCAGGCGCTGGCGGGCTGGATTGCCGAGCAGATTGGCGCTGACGTGAACCACGCGACCCGCGCGGGCCTGCTGTCCAAGTGCGACCTGATGACCAACATGGTCTTCGAGTTCACCGACACCCAGGGCGTGATGGGGATGCACTACGCGCGCCATGATGGCGAAGCGGAAGATGTGGCCGTGGCGCTGAACGAACAGTATCAGCCGCGCTTTGCCGGCGACGCGCTGCCGTCTAACCCGGTGGCCTGCGCGGTGGCGATTGCCGATAAGATGGATACCCTGGCGGGTATCTTCGGTATCGGCCAGCACCCGAAAGGCGATAAAGACCCGTTTGCGCTGCGCCGCGCCGCGCTGGGCGTCCTGCGTATTATCGTCGAGAAGAACCTGAATCTCGATCTGCAAACGCTGACTGAAGAGGCGGTGCGTCTGTACGGTGAGAAGCTGACCAACGCCAACGTGGTCGATGACGTGATCGACTTTATGCTGGGCCGTTTCCGCGCCTGGTATCAGGACGAAGGCTACGGTGTCGACACTATCCAGGCGGTACTGGCGCGTCGTCCAACCCGCCCGGCGGATTTCGATGCGCGTATGAAGGCGGTATCGCACTTCCGTACTCTGGAAGAGTCCTCCGCGCTGGCGGCGGCGAACAAGCGTGTCTCCAACATCCTGGCGAAATCCGACGAAACGCTGAACGACATCGTTCACGCTTCGGTGCTGAAAGAAGCGGCGGAAATTAAGCTGGCGGGCAATCTGGTGGTGCTGCGCGACAAGCTGCAGCCGTACTTCGCCGCAGGCCGCTATCAGGATGCGCTGATTGAGCTGGCCGCCCTGCGCGAGCCGGTGGATGAGTTCTTCGAGAACGTGATGGTTAACGCTGAAGACAAAGATGTTCGCATCAACCGTCTGACGCTGCTGTCCAAACTGCGCGAGCTGTTCCTGCAGGTAGCGGATATTTCTCTGCTGCAGTAAGCGTATCGGAAATAATAAAAGACCTGCCTCAGGGCAGGTTTTTTTATACGTGAAATATAAATAGGTGAACCGCTAATAATTCTGTCATTGATATCTTCATTATTTTAATTCATCGATAAGAAATGTTTAGGAATATATAAACATAATTCCGCGAGGTATTTACGCTAGAATGGCGGCGGGTGCTTGAGACTGTGTGTCTCAGGTATTCAGCGGGAGGCAGACAGAGAAAAGCCCCACCTGATAGTAATCAAAGTGAGGCTCCCCTATGCATGAACACCATAAGAGTAGCCTCTTACTTGTTGAAAATCAACACGGGAGGCGAGGAATGCCGCAAAAGTATCTGTTGTTTGGCTTAGTAGTGATTTGCTTCACTATTTTATTATTGACCTGGATGGTTCGTGATTCGCTATGTGAATTACAGATCAGGCAGGGAAATATTGAGCTGGTGGCATTCTTAGCCTGTGATATTAAACAGTAAGAGCATCTGGTGGGGATCTATCCCCACCATGCTTGCGGTGTCAGGTATTCTCAATGCACCCTTTCATTGTTCACCAAATAAATCCTTTGCCTCCTGATATCAGGAGGCCTTTTTATTTTTACACGGCCGTTGAATTAAACGGGCTTGAAATTCATAGCGGAGTGTGGCTATCCTATGCCCCGACGAATCCCTCGTCTCACTGGAGCGCGCCCCACAAATGAACAAACACGACTGATGAATTTCACGCCTTACCTCGCAGATGTTGCGGGTAGGGGAGTATTGATTTCATTCAGGAGTGCTTATGGCTCATTGCGCCCACATCCCCGCTTTTGTTTTACATCAGGTCACCTGTCAGTTTGCGACGGGACAGACCCTGTTTGGTCCGCTAAATTTATCGCTGGAACCGACCCTTTGCGGTCTGGTCGGCCGGAACGGCGTCGGTAAGACGCGCCTGCTGCGCCTGCTGGCGGGCCTTGATTCTCCTGCCGGCGGCCATATCGAGCGCGCCGCCGCCGTGGCCTGGGTGGCGCAGCAGCCGACGCTCACGCCGGAGACCACCCTCGCCGCGCTTCTCGGCTATGTGCCAGTATTTGACGCCTTGTTCCGCCTGGAACAGGGTAATGGACTGGCCGACGATTTCGAGCTATTGGATGGCCACTGGGATCTCACCGATCGCCTGAGTTTAGCTTTCCGTGAAGCCGATCTCCCGCCGTTCTCTGCCGATCGCCCCGCTTTTTCACTCAGCGGCGGCGAGCGGATGAAGGCTCTGCTGTGCGGCGCCTTTGTCTCCGGCGCCGATTATCTGCTGCTGGATGAGCCTACCAACCATCTGGACCGCCAGGGGCGGGAGTGGCTCTATCACCAGCTGGAAAGCTGGCAGGGCGGGGCTCTGATCGCCAGCCACGACCGCGAGCTGCTGACGCGGATGCCGAGGATTATTGAGCTGACGCCGACGGCGCTGCGCAGCTACGGCGGCAACTATGCTGAATATCAGCGGCAGCGTGAGGCGGAGCAGCAGGCCGCACGCGCGGCGCTGGACCATGCGACGACCGAGCGGCGACGCACCCGCGCGCGAATGCAAAAGGAGCATGACGCCGCCCAGCGGCGCTCGGCGCAGACATTGCGTACTATTGATACCCTGAATATCGCCTCTTTTGAACGTGTGAAGTACAAAGGCGCGGCAAAAGAGCGTCCGGGAACGCTGCGCCGTCAGCATCGTGAACAGAACAGCAGTCTGAATGGCGCCGTGCAGCAGGCGCGAGAGCGGGTGGAAGAGGATACGCCGGTGATGTTCACCCTGCCAGGCAGCGAAGTGGCCGCCGGCAAGCAGGTGCTGGTGGTGGAAGCATTGCAGCTCGACCATGCACCGGCTGCGCCGCTGGACTGGCGCGTGGATGGTCCGATGCGCATCGCGCTAAAGGGGCCGAACGGCTGTGGCAAAACCACTTTGCTGAAAACGCTGCTGGGGCTGGAGCAGGCCGCCTCAGGCGATGTCCGGCTGTCGGTGAGCGCCGCTTACCTCGATCAACATCTGACGCAGCTGGATCTGTCGTTATCGGTCATGGCGCACCTGAGCCTGGAAGATACCCCGCTGGATGAGGGCCTCCTGCGCACCCGCCTGGCGCAGCTGCAGCTGGGCGCGGATAAGGTCACTCTGCCGCTGTCGGCGCTCAGCGGCGGCGAACGCCTGAAAGCGGCCCTGGCCTGCGTACTCTGGCGACGCGATCCGGCCCAGCTGCTGTTGTTGGATGAGCCGACCAACCATCTCGATTTAGCATCGACGCAGGCTATTGAAAGCGCGCTGGCGGCGTTTCCCGGCGCGATGCTGGTGGTGTCGCATGATGAGGCGTTTTTACAAGGTCTGAGGCTGACCCATAGTCTGGCATGGGAGGAAACGGGCTGGCGCTATACCCGGCTCTGAATGCCCAACAGCCGCCATCGTAAGCTGGCGGCTGTTGGCGACAGATAAAAAAATCCCCGCCATCAGGCAGGGATTCTTGATTCTTAGCGGCTTGAACTTACAGAGAAGTTACGTTGCCAGCTGCCGGGCCTTTAGCGCCGCTTTCGATGGTGAAGGAGACTTTCTGACCTTCATCCAGGGATTTGTAGCCATCGTTCTGGATAGCAGAGAAGTGTACGAACACGTCTTTAGAGCCATCGTCAGGAGTGATGAAGCCGAAGCCTTTGTCAGCGTTGAACCATTTTACGATACCAGTCATTTTACCGGACATAGTGAATTACCTTTAAAAAAATAAGTGAGCCTTGCGGCGTAGCGGTCTGGACTACAGATTTAAAGCGATAAAGGGAAAGTTCACTACGGGGGTATCTTTGGATAACCTTAGAAGGACTGCTCTATTCGACTGCTCTGTGGTCTGTACATCAAACCTGCGAGCATTAACGCACGTTCAGCACCTGATAGCAAACTTTTTTTACGGTGCAGCGGTAAAAGCTCCCTTGCTGGCCCTTACCGCTGCGCTCGGGATTAATCGAGTAACTGCCTTGAAAGCTGCGGGTTGGCCTGAATCAGGCGCATTAATTTTAGCTCAGTGGGGGACGGTCTTACCCGTCTCGATTCCCACTCTCTTACCATAGCGACGCTCACGCCCATGGCGTTGGCGAAGTCGTCAATCTTAAGTCCAGTGCCTTTACGCAGCTGTTCAAATTCACTAAACACAGTGGACTTACGGTTTGAGGTAAGTGTCTGATTATCGTCCTTAAAAACGATGTGTTCCAGGCTGCTCAGCAGTTCAAACACGGGATCTTTATATTCCATTGAGAACTCCTTTTATCACACAGCGGAAGAGATTTTTCTAAAGCTCTTTAAGAATAGTCAGAAAAAAGCATCAAGGATGGTAACGCCCGTGATTATTTGCCAGCAGGTTATCGAATCAGCCCCAATAGCCGAACGGCAGCGGTGCCTAAGAGCATGATTACTAATACGATGGAGTGGCTTCGAAAATTTTTGTAAACGGATAAGAAAAAAGCGGCAAAGCCGGCGCGGGACGCCGGCTTGTCGATCAGGCTTTCTGCAGACCTCTCGCGTCCTCTGTCGCCGCCGGCGCTGATTTACTGACCCGATATTTAATCAGCAGCGCGATGGCTGACAGGAATGCCGGGATAGCCAGCAGGGTGAAAATGGTCTCAAACGAGAGCTGGGCTTGCATCAGGAAGGCGCCGCTGAACGCGCCAAGGATCCCGCCGAAGCGGCCAATGCCCAGCATCCAGGCCACGCCGGTGGCGCGCCCTTGTGTCGGGTAGAAGCCTGCCGCCAGCGCCGGCATCGACGACTGCGCGCCGTTCATAATACTGCCGGCGATAAACACCATCACCCCCATCAGCGCCAGGCTGCTGGTAGAGAAGCCCACCAGACAGACGAAAACGCCGGTCAGCAGCCAGCCGACGGCCACCACCTTATTGGGATTGATCTTGTCCATCAGAGCGCCGAGGATCAGCACGCCAATTCCACCGCCGAGCGGGAACAAGGCGGTGATAATAGAGGCCTGACTCATCGATGCGCCGGTCTCGCGGATTAGCAGCGGCAGCCAGCTGGTCAGGAGATAGAAAATCAGCAGGCCCATAAAGTAGGTCAGGCACAGCATCACGGTGCCCACCGCGTAGCGTGGGGAGAAAATGACGCCTATGGCCGACTTCTCTTTCACCTGGCCTGCTTCGTGCAGCTCAAACTCCACCGTCTCCGGCAGCGGCGCGATACGCCGCAGGATGGCGGCAATGCGCTGCGCCGGCTGACGCTTCACCACCAGATAGCGGGCGGACTCCGGCAGCAGGAAAATTAATGCTACCGCCAGCAGGAGAGGCATCACGCCGCCCAATACCAGCACGCTCTGCCAGCCATAGTGCGGGATCATCCAGGCGGATAAAAAGCCGCCCAGCGACGAGCCCATCGGAAAGCCGACAAACATCAGGTTCACCAGCAGCGCCCGACGGCGCTCCGGCGCATATTCGCTCATTAGCGTCGCGGCATTGGGCATCGCCGCGCCGAGGCCCAGGCCGGTCAGGAAGCGCAGCAGCGTCAGCTGGTTAAGGCTGGTGGCAAAGGCGGTGAGCAGGCTGAATCCTCCGAACACCACGATCGACATAATCAGCACTTTCTTGCGGCCGATACGGTCAGCCAGTGGTCCCGCGGTTAACGCGCCGACCGCCAGGCCAACCAGCGCGGCGCTCATCACCGGGCCGAGGGCTGATTTTTCCACGCCCCATTCCTGGACCAGGTCGGAGGCAATGAATCCGATGATCGCGGTGTCGAACCCGTCCATCGCGACGGTGATGAAGCAGAGCGCGAGGATCATCCACTGGTAGCGGGTGAAGGGGTGCTCGTTGATAAAGGCCTGAATGTCGATGGTTGTCTTAGTCATACGGCTTTCCTGGCAGACTGAGCGAGGGACAGAGGTTTGTTATTATCGTCGCCTTCGCGTCGTTGAGATTGATTTGTGCGATAATCGAACGCATCGCCGTTAATCGCTCATTCATCAAATCATTGAAGCGCTGACCAGGCAATCCGCGTGGGCGCCAAAGCGTGCGATTATCGTCCGCTTCAGGGCGCGGTGTTGGGCAGTGGATTATAAATTGCAAAAATATCAATCAGTTAATTGATATTCATCGGTCTAATTTGAAGCGCATATTTGTGATGCGCATAACAGACGCGCCAGGCGACGGCAGCGGCGTGCGGAATGGCGTTTTTCCTGCGTAAGATTAGCAGTAAAGGGTATCCTGCGAGGCCGAGCTGGACTATCCTTGTCAGCGTCTGGCACGTGTGTGTCTTTGTGCGCTTTTTTTGGCTGAAAGGAGTAAAAAAATGGCGACAGGAAAGTCCTGCTCTCGCTGGTTTGCGGCTATGGCGGCCTTATTAATGGTGGTTAGCCTGAGTGGGTGTTTTGATAAAGAAGGCGATCAGCGCAAAGCGTTTATCGACTTCCTGCAGAATACGGCGATGCGTAGCGGTGAACGACTGCCGACGCTGACCGCCGATCAGAAAAAACAGTTTGGGCCGTTTGTCTCTGACTACGCGGTGATCTACGGCTACTCGCAGCAGGTGAGCCAGGCGATGGACGCTGGTCTGCGCCCGGTAGTGGACAGCGTCAATGCGATCCGCGTTCCGCAGGACTATATGACCCAGCGCGAGCCGCTGCGTCAGGCGAACGGCGCGCTGGGCGTGCTCAGCCAGCAGCTGCAGAATGCCAAAATGCAGGCCGATGCCGCGCATGGCGCGCTGAAGCAGGCGGACGATCTCAAGCCGGTCTTCGATCAGGTTTACGCCAAGGTGGTGACGGCGCCAGCTGACGCGCTGCAGCCGCTGATCCCGGCCGCGCAGATCTTTACCCAGCAGCTGGTTCAGGTGGGGGATTTTGTCGCCCAGCAGGGAACCCAGGTGAGCTTTGTGGCCAACGGCATTCAATTCCCGACTTCCCAGCAGGCTAGTCAGTACAATGCGCTGATTGGGCCGCTGGCGGCGCAGCATCAGGCGTTTAATCAGGCATGGACGGCGGCGGTGAACGCGACCCGCTAATGCCCTGTCTGGCTGACGTGAGCTGCGGCGAACGGGCTGGATAACGGACAGAATGCAAAAAAGAACCCGGGGAGGGCGATTGCCGCCGCTACCCGGGTTTTTTTATGGCTTATTTTACCTGCGGATTGACGCAGTTTTTTTCGACCTTGCCGTTCAGGGCGTCGATCAGGTTATCCACCGCGCAGGCCGCCATGTTGTAGCGCGTCTCATGGGTGGCGGAGCCAATATGCGGCAGCGCGACGACGTTCGGCAGGCTCAGCAGCGGCGAATCTTTAGCCAGCGGCTCGTGCTCGAAGACATCAAGGCCGGCAGCGTGAATGTCACCCGCCTGCAGGGCGGCGATCAGCGCCTGTTCATCGACCACCGGGCCGCGCCCGGCGTTAATAAAGATGGCGGAAGATTTCATTTTGGCGAACTGCGCCTGGCCGAACAGATGATGGGTCTCTTCGCTCAGGGGCAGGATCAGGCAGACAAAATCGGCTTCCTGCAGCAGGGTATCAAGATCGCAATAGCGTGCGTTGAAACGTTCCTCCGCCTGCGGATGCTGGCGGCGCGCGTTATACAGGATCGGCATGCCGAACCCGAAGTGGGCGCGCTGCGCCAGCGCCATGCCGATGCGGCCCATGCCGACGATACCTAAGGTTTTATGGTGTACGTCGGTACCGAACCAGTCTGGCCCAATGCTCTTCGTCCATTCGCCCGCTTTAACGCGCTCCGCCACTTCCACCACCCGGCGGGCGGTGCTCAGCACCAGCGCCATGATCGTGTCGGCGACGGTTTCGGTCAGCACGGTCGGGGTATGCATCAGCAGCACCCGGCGGGCGTTCAGCGCCTCGACGTCGAAGTTGTCATAACCAACGGACACGGTGGAGGTCGCACGCAGCTTCGGCATCTTCTCCAGCAGCGCGGCGTCAACCTTTTCGCTGGAGCCCAGCAGGCCTTCAGCCTGGGCAAAGGCCTCAGCGTGCTGCGAAACGGTCTCCGGCCGCAGGTTTTTCACCTGAGTGACGGAAAAGTGCTCCTCCAGACGCTGTTGCAGGTCGTCGGGAAGCGTTTTATAGAGAATGACAGACGGCTTCATGCGAATCTCCGTAGTGTGAGTCGTTCAGGCGTGATGAGCGCCAAGTGGAAGGTTTTGATTATTAGCAGGCTTAACAATCAAAGTCAGCCATACTGAGGCGAAAAGCGCCACCCCCATAAAAATATAGGAAGCTGCTGGGCTGCCTGTGGCACCGTTCAGGTAGCCGACAAACCACGAGCCGCAGAAGGAGCCCAGGGCGCCCATGCTGTTGATCAGCGCCATGGCGCCACCGGCGACATTGCGTGGCAGCATTTCCGGAATAATGGCGAAGAAGGGGCCGTAAGGCGCATACATTGCCGCACCAGCCACTACCAGCAAGGTGTAAGAGACCCAGAAGTGGTTGGCGCCGACCGCCCAGGAGCCGATGAAGGCCAGTCCGCCAATCAGCAGCAGCGGCCAGACGAACAGCTTACGGTTCTGCATTTTATCGGAGGCCCAGGAGACCACGATCATGGCGATAGTCGCCGCCAGGTATGGGACCGAGGAGAGCCAGCCCACTTCCACCATCCCCATATTTTCGCCGCCGCTGCGGATAATCGACGGCAGCCACAGTACAAAGCCGTACACGCCGATGCTCCAGGCAAAGTACTGGGCGCAGAGCAGGATCACGTTGCGGGAGCGGAAGGCCTCGCCATAGTTACGCACCGCTTTGATGCCCTGCTGCTCACGATCCAATTGTTCCTGCAGCGCGGCTTTTTCACTCTCCGCCAGCCAGGATACCTGCGATGGTTTATCTTTCACCAGCACCCACCAACAGAAGGCCCAGATCACCGCCGGCACCCCTTCGATGATAAACATTTCCCGCCAGCCGAAGGCCTGAATCAGGTAGCCGGAGACCACCGACATCCACAGGACCGTCACCGGGTTGCCGAGGATCAGGAAGGTATTGGCCCGCGAGCGCTCGGATTTGGTGAACCAGTTGCTGATATAGATCAGCATCGCCGGCATCACCGCCGCTTCGACGACGCCGAGAATAAAGCGAATGGCCGCCAGCGCCGGGATATTATGCACAATCCCGGTCAGGGAGGCGCAGCCGCCCCACAGGATCAGGCAGATAAAGATCAGTTTGCGAACGCTGCGGCGCTCTGCATAAATAGCGCCGGGGATCTGAAAGAAGAAGTAGCCAAGGAAGAACAGCGCCCCCAGCAGGGAAGAGATCCCTTTGGTGATGCCCAGGTCTTCGGTAATGCCTGCCGCGGAGGCGAAGCTGAAGTTGGCGCGGTCGAGGTACGCCAGGCTATACGTGATAAACACGATAGGCATGATGTACCACCAGCGTTTCGTTGCATTTGTTGAGCTATTCATAGGCTTGCCTCTGTCAATGAGGTGACATACGTCCGTCGAAACGGGCGCTGCTGTGCCGCGCTGCAGGTAGGGTACAGGGCGGCTGTTATTGTTGCGTATAAATGTTATTCGCCCAGCGCTTCGCGGGTGGGCAGCCCCTCGCTGTCGCCCTGGACCTGAATCGCCAGCGAACCGATTTTATTGCCGCGGTTCACCGCCTGACGCAGGGTTTTGCCTTCCAGCAGGGCGCTAATCACCCCGACGGCAAAGCCGTCGCCGGCGCCGACGGTATCGACGACGTTTTCGACTTTAATGGCATCAACCGTTCCCTGTTCGCCGTTGGCGCTCTTGAACCAGGCGCCGTCGCAGCCAGTTTTAATGACCACCGCCTTGACGCCGCGCGAGAGATAGAAATCGGCGATCCCCTCCGGAGTCTGCTGGCCGGTGAGGATGACGCCCTCTTTTAAGCCTGGCAAAACCCAGTCAGCCTGGAAGGCGAGACGGTTGAGTTTCTCCACCATCTCGGCTTCGCTTTTCCACAGCACCGGACGCAGATTGGGATCGAAAGAGAGGGTTTTGCCCTCGGCTTTCATGACCTTCGCCGCATGCTCCAGCAGCGCATATGAGCTTTCAGAGAGCGCGGCGGCCACGCCGCTCAGGTGCAAATGACGGGCGCTGGTGAAGTAGTCGGCGCGAAAATCGTCAGGCGACAGATGGCTGGCGGCAGAACCTTTGCGGAAATACTCCACAATGGGATCGGTTCCATTTTCGACTTTCGATTTCATCTGGAAACCGGTAGCGAAGCGGTTATCAATGGCGACAGCATGACTATCGATCCCCTCTTTCGCCAGCGATTGCAGTACGAAGCGGCCAAAGCTATCGTTACCGACGCGGCTGACCCAGCCGACCTTCAGACCCAGGCGCGCCAGACCGGTGGCGACGTTCAGCTCGGCGCCGGCGACACGTTTCATAAAATGCTCCACCTCAGCCAGATCGCCGGTTTCGGTGGCGACAAACATGGCCATAGCTTCGCCGATGGTGATGACATCTAAATTTTCCACGGCTTATTCCTCGCGTAACAGGTTGACGTAGCGGCGGGTCACGGCCGTCAGGTCATGGCCAGTCAGCGGAAACTCGATTCCACGCGGCGCGTCGGCGGGAAGATTATCGAGCAGGGCCAGCCAGCGGTCGGCGGCCTGATCCGGCGGCACAGCGCGGAATTTCTCCTGATGTGGCTCCGCCGCTTTCACATGAATATAGCTGACCGCCGGCGCAAGATGGCGGGCTGCCTCTTCCGGCGAATCGCCGACCCACAGCCAGTTGCCCATATCAAACGTTAAGGTGATCGGCAGCTGATGGACCCGGCAGGCGGCTTTGAAGCGCTGCATCGGCGCCAGCTGGCCGCAGTCGGTCTGATCATTCTCCACCACCAGCGCCATGCCGCTGTCGCTGAGGATATGGCGCAGCTCGTCGAGCTGCTGGTTGTGGCGGAAATGGCCAAGGGAGAGCTTCAGCCACAGGGCGTTAAGGGTCTGCGCTTCCGCGAGCAGCGTCGGGAGATGCGGGTTAAGCTCGCCGTTGTCGGCGAACAGCGCCTGGGGCGCGGAGTAGCAAGCCAGCAGGCCGTGGCGCTCGATGGCGGCTGCCAGCGCCGGCAGGGCGTTGAGCTCTTCGGCGCTGAACAGCTCGCGGCGGATTTCGACGCCGTCCGCGCCGGCGTCGGCGATAAACGGCAGGACGGCGGCCTGGCCGCCTAAGGATTTAACATGGTCATTACCATAGGCAGCGGTAACGACAATAATTTTTCTGGCCATCGCGCTCTTACTCCCGGCGTTTGTTGCTTAATCTCCTTATTACGCTAGATGGTATCGGTTCCATAAGAAAGGGCGAGATGTTTAATTTATGATCGGCATCACGAAGGATCGTTAACGGGAGGTTGATCCGCGGACGATAAGCTCGCCGGAAAAGACCCGCTCGCAGATGGGGTCGTTAGTGCCGGCAATGCGTCGAATCACCTGTTCCACCGCCGCGTAGCCGATCTGCCACGTCGGTTGTTTGAGGGTGGTGATGCCGACGCCGGCCAGCTCCGCCCACTCCAGTTCGTCGAAGCCCAGCAGGCCGATATCGCTGCCCCAGATCAGGCCGACGCGCTTCAGGGCGCGGGCCACCTGCAGCGTCAGCGCGCCGTTGGCGGAGATCACCGCTTTGCGCATCCCGCGGTGGCGGGCGTGGAACTGGCGCAGGACGTTGTCCATCATCGCGCCGTCGTTGAGCTGTACTTCGGCGTTTTCGGCCACCACGCCGTGGTGGCGGGCGAGCGTGGCGCGAAAGGCGCTCAGGCGCTCGCGGCGGGTATTGACCGAGCCCAGCGGTTCGCTGAGAAACAGGATGGCCTCAAAGCCTTTCTCCACCAGGTGTTCGGTGGCGGTGGTGGCGGCCTGAGCGTTATCAAGCCCGACCACATCGCAGGCGAAATCGGGGATTTTACGGTCAATCAGCACCATCGGCAGGGCCGACTGCTGCAGGCGGTTCAGGCCATCCTCCCGCATGCCGACCGCGTTGACGACGATGCCTTCCACCTGATAGCTGCGCAGCAGGTCGAGATAGTGCAGCTCCTGGTCAAGCTCGTTATTGGTGTTACACACCAGCAGGGTAAAGCCCTTTTCCCGGCAGGCCGCTTCAATGCCGCTCATGACATTGACCGAATAGGGGTTGGTGATATCGGCGATGATCAGGCCGATGAGGCGGGTGCGGCCGTGCTTGAGGCCGCGGGCCATCAGGCTGGGGCGGTAGTCGAGTTCGGCAATGGCTTTTTCAATACGTGATAACAGATCGTCGGAAAGCAGGTGCTTCTCGCCGTTAAGATACCGTGAAATGCTGGTTTTGCCGGTCTTTGCGGCTTTCGCCACATCGCTAATGGTTGCACGCGCCGCTTTCGCCATGATGGCTTCCTTTGCTGAAAATCTGCCAACACCTTAGCGCGAAAAATAGCGATATCAAGCATTTTGCCCGGCAGAGGCGCGGCCGGGCAACATGAGGATGCGCTTATTGCAGCGGGCTGAGGGTGATTTCCACGCGACGGTTCTGCGCCTTACCTTCCGCCGTGCTGTTGCTGGCGATCGGGTTCGCCGGCCCCATGCCGGTGGTGCGAATGCGGTTGGCCGCAACGCCCTGGGTGATCAGTGCGCTGGCGACGCTGTCCGCACGCTGTTGCGACAGACGCATATTCAGATCCTTGCTGCCGGTGCTGTCGGTGTAGCCGACGACGTTAACAGCGGTTTTCTCATACTCTTTCAGCACCATGGCCACGCCGGTCAGGGTGTTGGCGCCGGCCGGTTTCAGGTTGGCGCTGTTGCTGTCGAAAGTGACGTTATTCGGCATGTTCAGCACGATATTGTCACCATTTCGCGTCACGCTGACCCCGGTTCCCTGCATTTTGTCGCGCAGCTTCGCTTCCTGCACGTCCATGTAGTAGCCTATGCCGCCGCCCAGCGCCGCGCCTGCCGCTGCGCCAATCAGCGCGCCTTTGCCGCGGTCATGTTTGGAAGAGGAGAGCGCGCCGACGCCAGCGCCCACTAATGAGCCAATACCTGCGCCAATACCGGATTTACCTGCTTCACGCTCACCGGTATAGGGGTTGGTGGTGCAGCCAGAAATCGCCAGGGTGCCGCTGACCAGCGCCGCAATCATAAGTACGCGTTTTTTCATTTAATGTCCTTAATCCTTTTTATTCTTTGTCACAGCGAACGTGACGGTTGATTATGACGCGCGAATACGTAGAAAATTCCCCAAACACCATCTCATTTTGTAAATAACATTGAACGGCGCCGATCGCACCGTCACCACACCTGCTTTCGCTGACCAGGAGCTGCCCTTGCCAACCTCATCTGCAACCAAAACCATTTTAACCGCCGCCCATTGGGGACCGATGCTGGTGGAAACGGACGGGGAAAACGTCCTCTCCTCCCGCGGCGCGCTGGCGACACCGTTTGCCAACTCGCTGCAAACGGCGGTGCGCGACCAGGTGCACAGTAAAACCCGCGTGCGCTACCCGATGGTGCGCAAAGGTTTCCTTGCCTCTCCGGACAAGCCCCAGGGGGTCCGAGGTCAGGATGAATTTGTGCGGGTGAGCTGGGAGCAGGCGCTGGATCTGATCGATGCCCAGCATCGTCGGATCCGCGAAAGCTACGGACCGGCCTCTATTTTTGCCGGCTCCTACGGCTGGCGTTCTAACGGCGTCCTGCATAAGGCGGCCACCCTGCTGCAGCGCTATATGAGCCTGGCGGGCGGCTACACCGGCCATCTCGGGGATTACTCCACCGGCGCGGCGCAGGCGATCATGCCTTACGTCGTGGGCGGCAATGAGGTGTATCAGCAGCAGACCAGCTGGCCGCTGGTGCTGGAATACAGCGAGGTAGTGGTGCTGTGGAGCGCCAATCCGCTTAATACGTTGAAAATTGCCTGGAACGCCTCCGACGAGCAGGGTATCCCGTGGTTCGACCGGCTGCGCCAGAGCGGAAAACGCCTGATCTGCATCGATCCGATGCGATCGGAAACTGTCGATTTCTTTGGCGATTCGATGGAGTGGATCGCGCCGCATATGGGCACCGATGTCGCGCTGATGCTGGGTATCGCCCATACGCTGGTGGAGAATGGCTGGCAGGACGACGAGTTTCTTGCCCGCTGCGCCAGCGGCTACGAGATTTTTGCCCGCTATCTGACCGGCGAAAGCGACGGCGTGGCGAAAACCGCCGACTGGGCGGCGGCTATCTGCGGCGTCGCAGCGGATAAGATCCGCGAACTGGCGAAACTTTTCCACGAAAACACCACTATGCTGATGTCTGGCTGGGGCATGCAGCGCCAGCAGTATGGCGAGCAGAAACACTGGATGCTGGTCACCCTGGCTGCGATGCTGGGGCAGATTGGCACCCCGGGGGGCGGGTTTGGTCTTTCCTACCATTTCGCCAACGGCGGCAATCCGACCCGCCGCGCGGCGGTGCTGGGCTCGATGCAGGGGAGCGTGGCCGGAGGCGTGGACGCCGTGGAGAAGTTCCCGGTCGCGCGGATTGTCGAGGCGCTGGAGAACCCGGGGGCGGAGTATCAGCACAACGGCATGGCGCGGCGCTTCCCCGATATTCGCTTTATCTGGTGGGCCGGCGGCGCCAACTTTACCCATCATCAGGATACCAACCGCCTGATTCAGGCCTGGCAGAAACCAGAGCTTATCGTCATCTCCGAATGCTTCTGGACCGCCGCCGCGCGTCATGCCGATATCGTCCTGCCGGCGACCACCTCGTTTGAGCGCAACGATCTGACGATGACCGGGGACTACAGCAATCAGCATCTGGTGCCGATGAAGCAGGTGGTCGCTCCGCAGGGTGAAGCGCGGGATGATTTCGCGGTCTTTGCCGACCTTAGCGAACGCTGGGAGGCGGGCGGCCGCGAGCGCTTTACCGAAGGGAAGAGCGATCTGCAGTGGCTGGAGACCTTCTATCAGATGGCCGCCCGGCGCGGCGCCCAGCAGCAGGTGACGCTGCCGCCGTTTGCCGAATTCTGGCAGGCTAACCAGCTGATTGAGATGCCGGAGGAGCCGGAGAATGCCCGTTTCATCCGCTTTGCCGCCTTCCGCGACGATCCCCAGGCCAACCCGCTGAAAACGGCGAGCGGTAAAATTGAGATCCACTCGCCGACCATCGCCGCCTTTGGCTACACCGACTGCCCGCCGCACCCAATGTGGCTGGAGCCCGACGAGTGGCATGGCAACGCCGAGGCGGGGCAGCTGCAGCTGCTGTCGGCGCATCCGGCCCACCGGCTGCACAGTCAACTGAACTACTCCGCGCTGCGCGAACGCTATGCCGTTGCCGGACGCGAACCGTTGACTATTCATCCGCAGGATGCCCGGGCGCGGGGGATTGCCGATGGCGATCTGGTGCGGGTGTGGAACGCCCGCGGTCAGGTGCTGGCCGGCGCGGTGGTGACGGAGGGGATCCGCCCGGGGGTGATATGCCTGCATGAAGGGGCGTGGCCCGACCTGGATCCGGTGGCGGGCATCTGCAAAAACGGGGCGGTGAACGTCTTAACTAAAGATATCCCAACATCCCGCCTGGGCAACGGCTGTGCCGGTAACACCGCCCTGGCGTGGCTGGAGAAATATACCGGCCCGGCGCTGCCGCTTACGGCATTTGATCCGCCGGCCAGCGCATAATCCAGGTGGGGTGCTGAGTATCGTCCTGCCATGCGCAATCTTCAATGCGGAAGCCTTGCGCATGGTAGAAACTGACCGCTGATTCGTTTTTCTGATAAACCTCAAGGCTAAGCCAGGCGTAGTGCTGCTTGACTTCATCCAGTAGCGCCCGGCCAATGCCCTGGCGAATAGCGTCCGGCGCGACGAACAGCGCGCCGACGAAACGGGACTCCAGCACGCTGACAAAGCCTTTTAACTCGCCATCCTGCTCCCAGACCCAGGTGCTGGCGGCGGGAAGATAGACATCCCGTACCACCGCGACGCTGTCGCGCCAGTAGCTTTCGCTGATAAAGGGATGGGCATGAATCGTACTTTCCAGCCACAGGTCCAGCAGCGGCGCGGTATCTTCAGTGTCCCACTTGCGGATCATCCTGACCTCCAGGGTGACAGAAGCAGCCGGTGACATGGTCGTTGACCAGCCCGCAGGCCTGCATAAAAGAGTAACAGATTGTCGAACCGACAAACTTAAAACCACGTTTTTTCAACGCTTTAGACAGCGCATCTGAGGCCGGCGTCGTGGTCGGGATCTCCGCCAGCGTCGCCGCGCGGGTGACCTGGGGCGCATTGTCGACGAAGGACCAGACAAAATCAGTGAACGACTCGCCATTTTCCTCCATCGCCAGATACGCCCGGGCGTTGCCGATGATGGCCTGGATTTTTCCCCGATGGCGGATAATCCCGGCATCCTGCAGCAGCCGCTCGACATCTTCATCCCCCATCGCCGCCACGCGCACCGGATCGAACTGGTGAAAAGCCTGGCGATAGTTTTGCCGTTTTTTTAACACCGTGATCCATGATAACCCGGCCTGCTGACCCTCAAGGCAGATCATTTCAAACAGCCGCTGGGATGCTTTTTGCGCGACACCCCATTCGGTATCGTGATACTCGATATATAACGGATCCTGACTCACCCATCCGCAACGCTGCATAGCTATTTCTCCCTCTGCGCTAAAAAAGTGGACGCCCCGGCTTGACGACTGAAAGATAAAGATAATAGTTAATACAGGGAAATCGTATCCCCCAAAAAAACACAGCAATAATGCCGATTCGGCTCTTTTCTGGAGTCGCATTAATGATAATAAAGAAATGCAATGGCCTCCGGGGGTTCTTGTTCCCGGTGTGCGTATCCGTCTGGGTGTCGTGTGTCTCTGGAGCGAATGCCTGGCAACAGGAATATATCGCTATCGATACAAAAAGTAATACGTCGGAACGCTATACATGGGATAGCGATCACCAACCACGCTATGAAGATATCCTCGCCGAGCGGATGAAGTCGTCTGAAACGCCGGGCGGACTGGCGTTAAACCAGGGGTTGGCGCCGCCGGACAGCAGCCGTGGGATGAGCGTCGGCTGGAATTATCTGCTGGCAAACGGCATGACCTCCGGGCCGGTGGCCAGCCTGCGCAGCGACTACACCGCGCCGGCGACGAAAAGCGTGGGCGAGACGGGATATGTCAACACGCTCGGCTGGCGTATGGATTATCAGTCGCTGTGGGGCGTGCACCCTTGGGCGCAGGTGAGCTATAACCAGTCGCTCGCCAGCGATGCCTGGTCGCCGACCACCCGCGCCAGAGAGGGCGGCTGGAGTGATGTCACCCTGGGCGCCGATATGCCGCTGGGATCGCATGTGGCGGCATGGGCCACGCTGTCACAGGCGGACAACGTCCCATCGGGGGAAAATACGCTCTATCTGATGGGGGTCAGCGCCAACTTTTGACCCGCGATTGTTACGCATTTGAAACGATGTGGTTATTGTTAAATCTCAGTAATGGCGCATTTCTGTGAGATAGCGCACACTAACTTTTTCCCTGAAATTCGCGGAATGAATGTCATGCAATGTCATTCATTCCGCCATTAATGCATTTCATTCCCTGCTGATGGCAGTTCATGCCTTTTTCCCCCACTGGATGAGGGGCCTTCGCTATTGTGGCGGCAGTTAATTTATCAGGACAACTGCTATGAACGCTGCAAACCGTCAATCGACCCGCTGGCTTACGCTTATCGGCACCATCATCACCCAATTCGCTCTCGGTTCGGTTTATACCTGGAGCCTGTTTAACAGTTCACTGTCTGACAAACTGGGCGAGCCGGTCAGCCAGGTCGCCTTCTCCTTTGGCCTGCTGAGCCTCGGGCTGGCGCTCTCTTCGTCGGTCGCCGGCAAGCTGCAGGAGCGTTTTGGCGTGAAGCGCGTCACCATGGCCTCCGGGATCCTGCTTGGTCTGGGCTTCTTTCTGACCGCCCACTCCAGCAGCCTGATGATGCTGTGGCTGAGCGCTGGCGTGCTGGTGGGGCTGGCGGACGGCGCCGGTTATCTGCTGACCCTGTCGAACTGCGTCAAGTGGTTCCCGGAACGCAAAGGGCTGATCTCCGCCTTCTCCATCGGTTCCTATGGCCTCGGCAGCCTGGGGTTCAAATTCATTGATACTCATCTGCTGGCCACCGTTGGTCTGGAAAAAACCTTCGTTATCTGGGGCGCTATCGTGCTGGTGATGATCGTCTTTGGCGCGACCTTGATGAAAGATGCGCCAAATCATACGGCGACCACCACGGCCAACGGCGTCGTGGAAAACGACTTCACTCTCGCCGAATCGATGCGTAAACCGCAGTACTGGATGCTGGCGGTGATGTTCCTGACGGCCTGCATGAGCGGTCTGTATGTGATTGGCGTGGCGAAAGATATCGCGCAGGGAATGGTCCACCTGGATGTCGCCACGGCGGCCAATGCGGTAACGGTTATCTCAATCGCTAACCTTAGCGGTCGCCTGGTGTTAGGTATCCTGTCCGATAAAATTTCCCGCATTCGCGTGATCACCATCGGTCAGGTGGTGTCGCTGGTGGGGATGGCCGCGCTGCTGTTCGCTCCGCTGAATGCCATGACCTTTTTCGCCGCCATCGCCTGCGTTGCTTTTAACTTCGGCGGAACCATCACCGTCTTCCCATCGCTGGTCAGTGAATTCTTCGGTCTGAACAACCTGGCGAAAAACTATGGTGTGATTTATCTGGGTTTTGGTATCGGCAGCATCTGCGGTTCCCTCATCGCTTCGCTGTTCGGGGGCTTCTACGTCACCTTCTGCGTGATATTCGCCCTGCTGATTATTTCGCTGGCGCTTTCCACCACCATTCGTCAGCCGAAAGGCAGTGTCTATAGCGAGGCGCATGCCTGAAACCTGCAGCGTGAAACGTGCCCCTGATTAATACCCTAAGCAAATAGTGCCAATCCAGCCAAATATTTTGTAAATGTTTGGCTGGATCACATTCCCTCCTGATACTTTTCCCGTTCCCTGTGGTCTACTTATCGCGCTTTGTAGAGGTTTCTGATAACCAACCCTAACGCACCCTATTAGCCTACTGACTCATGCCACAGCGTCAGGCGGTGTTTTATTCTTCTTTTTCCAGGTTTGCTTGCATGAAATATATTAGAACGATGACGCAGCAGAAGCTTAGTTTTTGGCTGGCGCTGTACATCGGCTGGTTTATGAACGTCGCCGTTTTTTTTCGGCGTTTCGATGGTTATGCTCAAGAGTTCACTGTCTGGAAAGGGCTTTCCGGTGTCGTTGAACTGGTGGCCACGGTCTTTGTCACCTTCTTCCTGTTACGTCTTCTGTCGCTGTTCGGTCGCCGTATCTGGCGCATTCTGGCGACGCTGATTGTTCTGTTTTCCGCCGCCGCCAGTTACTACATGACGTTCCTTAACGTGGTGATTGGCTACGGGATTATCGCCTCGGTGTTGACCACCGATATCGACCTGTCGAAAGAGGTCATCGGCTGGCATCTGATCCTCTGGCTGGCGGCAGTGAGCGCGCCGCCACTGCTGTTTATCTGGAGCAACCGCTGCCGCCATACGCTGCTGCGCCAACTGCGTACCCCGGGCCAGCGGGTTAAAAACGTGCTGATCGTGGTGTTGGCCGGTCTCATCGTCTGGGGACCTATCCGCCTGCTTGAGCTGCGCCAACACGATGTCGAGCGCCATTCGGAAGTGGATATGCCGAGCTACGGCGGGGTGATCGCCAACTCCTACCTGCCGTCGAACTGGCTGTCGGCGCTGGGGCTGTACGCCTGGGCGCAGGTGGATGAATCCTCAGATAACAAATCGCTGATTAACCCGGCGAAGAAATTTACCTACGTCGCCCCGGAAGGGCTCGATGACACCTACGTGGTGTTTATCATTGGCGAAACCACCCGCTGGGATCATATGGGCATCCTTGGCTATAGCCGTAACACCACGCCAGAGCTGGCGAAAGAGAAGAATCTGGTCGCTTTCCGCGGCTACTCGTGCGATACCGCCACCAAGCTGTCGTTACGCTGCATGTTTGTGCGTCAGGGCGGGGCAGAGGATAACCCGCAGCGGACCCTCAAAGAGCAGAACGTCTTTGCGGTGCTTCATCAGCTGGGCTTCAGCGGCAATCTGTACGCCATGCAGAGTGAGATGTGGTTCTACAGCAACACGATGGCCAACAATATCGCCTATCGCGAGCAGATTGGCGCCGAGCCGCGCAACCGCGGCAAGAGCGTTGACGATATGCTGCTGGTGGATGAGATGAAGCGCGGTATGGAGCAGGGCAACGCCTCCGGTAAGCACCTGATCATCCTCCACACGAAAGGCTCGCACTTTAACTACACCCAACGCTATCCGCGCAGCTTCGCCCAGTGGAAGCCGGAGTGCGTCGGTGTTGATAACAAGTGCTCGAAAGCGGAGCTGATCAACTCCTACGACAACAGCGTGACCTATGTCGATCACTTTATCGTCAGCGTCCTCGACCAGCTGCGGGATAAGAAAGCGATTGTGTTCTATGCCGCCGACCATGGCGAGTCGATTAACGAGCGTGAACATCTGCACGGTACGCCGCGCAAGATGGCGCCGCCGGAACAGTTCCGTGTGCCGATGATGGTCTGGATGTCGGATAAATACCTGGAGAATCCGGATCATGCCGCTGCGTTTGCCCATCTGCAGCAGCAGGCCGCGATGAAGGTGCCGCGCCGTCACGTCGAACTGTACGACACCATTATGGGCTGCCTCGGCTATACCTCGCCGGATGGCGGGATCAACGAGAACAATAACTGGTGTCGGTGGAAAAAGTAAGACAGCGGATTTTTCAGATTCTCGGGTCTGTTTTCCTTTCCTGAGCCCAGGATAAGCTAATCCCTCGCCGGCGTCCGCCGGGCGAGGGATTTTTTTGCACAGCGGATGTGTCTGGCAGGTTGCCTCTTCTTCTTTGAATACCCTCCAGTGTTCCCGCTCCTCCTGTGCAGCCACTTTTCACGGAGAGAAAGGATGAAGGTAATAAAGGGGTTGGCCCTGCTGTGCCTGCTGATGCTAACGGGCTGTCAGTCCGAAGAGGAAACCCGCCAGTTCCTGCTGGCCTGTAAATACGATGCGCCGGCGACGATCGAAGCCATGCTGAATAACGGCATCGATGTGGATGGTCAGGATAAAACCGGCTTAAGCGGCCTGATGGTCGCTGCCGCGGAAAATCGTCGCGAGGTGGTAGCGCTCCTGCTTAAGCGTCAGGCGCAGCCGAATCTCCAGACGCGCCAGGGCGTCACGGCGCTGATGTTGGCGGCGGCGCGAGGCAGCGATGCGGCGATTATCGGCGATCTTGTCCAGGCGGGCGCGTCGGTGAATCAGACCACCGTCGACAAGAGCACAGCATTGATGTCCGCCATTGCCGACGGCGGGGACGTCAGAAGCGACTACCAGCATATTCTGGCGATGAAAAAGCCCGATGCGCCTGTGGAGGAGCAGAGTGCGCTGGACAAGATTGTCGGCGCAACGGCGGCGAAATCGCTGGCGACGGGCAGCCGCGCGCTGATGACGGAAGACATGGCGTTACAACTGGCCCCCGGCGCGTTTAAGAAGAACGTTGACGAGATCGTGGCGTTGCTGATCGGGCACGGGGCGGACGTGAAGGCCGTCAATGCTTCAGGGGAATCGGTCTTTTTCCTCGCTATCGATCACGCGCGATCGGCGGAAACCATCACGACCCTGGCCAACGCCGGGGCGGATACCAGCCTGGCGGATAAATCCGGCACCACGCCGCTGATGCTGGCGGCGGCGGGGGACGATCCCAATCTGGTGCTGGCGCTGTCAGCCTCCGGCGTGGAGGTGGATAAGCCGAACCGGGAGGGGCTCACGGCGCTGCAGGTGGCGGCGGGTCAGGGAGCGCCTGCGGTGATCGCGGCGCTGGTGCAGCGCGGCGCAAAGGTGGACCAGCTCTCCGCCAACGACCTCAGCCCGCTGATGCTGGCGGTCAAAATGAATAATAAAGCCAATGTCGAGGCACTCCTCGAGGCCGGCGCCAGCGTCAATCTCAGCAATAAGGCAGGGTATACGGCGATTGGCTACAGCCGGGCCGGTGAGGTTCGCCAGCTGCTGCTGGCGCAGCATGCCGAGCTGAAAGGGCAGGCCGCGCATATGGCGCAAAGCGAACTGCAGTTCTGCGCCAATGCGTTTGCCGACAAGCTGGCGTACAGCGACATCGCCCGCGCGGTAAACAACGATACCCGCCCGGACATTATGCGTCATCAGCATACCTGCCCGGGGTTGGGGGAACTGACGATGCTGCTGGGAGAGTTTACATTCAAACCGGCGGGCCCAACTTATCTCGGTGAGCCGGTGACCTGTAAGGTAGCGGAGCATCGCAAAGCGTTTGAGGTCAGCTGCCGCTAAAAAAGCGGACCAACCGGCGATTCGCTGCGCAGGGTGCTGAGTTTCTCGCCGGTTGAACGATTTTTTGAAAATAAGGCATTGACGGGTAGGCATCCCAGCAGTAAGATGCGCCCCGCATTCGGTGATTGGCGCAGCCTGGTAGCGCACTTCGTTCGGGACGAAGGGGTCGGAGGTTCGAATCCTCTATCACCGACCAAATTCGAAAAGCCTGCTCAATGAGCAGGCTTTTTTGCTTCTACGGCCAGTGAGGATGAGAACCCCGAAGGTTCGCTCCAGATCTCGTAGGCCCGCGCAAGCGCAGCGCCGCCGGGCACCTTCTGCAGTCTCCCGGCCAAAACCGCATCAAAATCACAAAAAACATCTTTACCCCCGTTTCCAGCCAGCTGTTCGCTATTTTGTGACATCTTCCATTGCATTTTTTTATCGATGAACAGATCTTTTTTCGCGAAGCTTATGGCTGAATACAGCATTTTCCGCTGTGCGTTTTAACGTTCACGCTATTAACCGCTCACATATTGGTCACATAGCAAGAAATTTTTCTCATTTACTGGCATTGTTTCCCACTGGGTGTCGCAAATTAATAAGGTCTTTATTCTGCATATTCGCCAGTAGCATAAATTTCTCTGCTGAAAATAGCGTCTTGAAGTTTTTTTAATCTTTGCCTGTCGTTTCTCACGCTGGATGTAAAACCCGGCTGGCTGTATTGACGTTTCCCCATTCTGTTGACAGATTGTAGGGCATGAGGGGCATTTCATGGAGAATCCGTACTGCAACTCAGTCGTTTTTGCGAAAGGAATCCCCATCTCTCTCAACGCCTTCGGGCACCACCGACTGGACCGGGTATATTCTAAATAGTTCGAATTGCGGGAAGGCGGCAAGCTTGAGCATCCCCAGAAGCATAGATGGCTATGTGACTGGCTTATTGAGCACAGCCAACGCATCCATTATTCGAATATGACGAATAAAAATAAATAAAGGTCCGGCGGATATATGCAAACAACATCACAGTTTTGGAGCAGAATAATGAGTATTTCCTTGAAGAAATCAGGGATGCTGAAGCTTGGTCTGAGCCTTGTCGCCATGACCGTCGCTGCCAGCGTGCAAGCGAAAACCCTGGTTTATTGTTCAGAAGGCTCGCCGGAAGGCTTTAACCCACAGCTCTTCACCTCTGGCACCACCTATGACGCCAGTTCCGTACCGATCTACAATCGCCTGGTCGAATTCAAAACCGGTACGACGGAAGTTATTCCTGGACTGGCTGAAAAATGGGAAGTCAGCCCGGATGGTAAAACCTATACTTTCCACCTGCGTCAGGGCGTGAAATGGCAGGATAATAAAGACTTTAAGCCAACCCGTGACCTGAACGCCGATGACGTGGTGTTCTCCTTCGATCGTCAGAAGAATACCAATAACCCGTACCATAAAGTTTCTGGCGGCAGCTATGAATACTTTGAAGGGATGGGGTTACCCGACCTGATTAGCGAAGTGAAGAAAGTGGACGATAAAACCGTCCAGTTCGTCCTGACCCGCCCGGAAGCGCCGTTCCTCGCTGACCTGGCCATGGACTTCGCCTCTATTCTCTCTAAAGAGTATGCCGACAACATGCTGAAAGCCGGCACGCCGGAAAAAGTAGACCTCAATCCTATCGGTACCGGTCCATTCCAGCTGCTGCAGTACCAGAAAGATTCCCGCATTCTGTATAAAGCC
The DNA here is from genome assembly GCF_040065235.1 of Klebsiella sp. GB_Kp047. NCBI lineage: Bacteria > Pseudomonadati > Pseudomonadota > Gammaproteobacteria > Enterobacterales > Enterobacteriaceae > Klebsiella > Klebsiella sp. GB_Kp047. The sequence goes on from NZ_JBEAJG010000029.1 coordinate 123,162, forward strand.
TTCCCGGGCTATTGGGGCACCAAGCCGAAGATCGATCGTCTGGTCTTCTCCATCACCCCGGATGCCTCCGTGCGCTATGCCAAGCTGCAGAAAAATGAGTGCCAGGTGATGCCGTATCCGAACCCGGCGGACATCGCGCGCATGAAGGAAGATAAGAACATTACCCTGCTGGAACAGCCGGGCCTGAACGTCGGTTATCTCTCCTTCAACACCGAGAAGAAACCGCTGGACGACGTGAAAGTTCGTCAGGCGCTGACCTACGCGGTTAACAAAGAAGCGATCATCAAAGCCGTTTACCAGGGCGCAGGCCAGGCGGCGAAGAACCTGATCCCGCCGACCATGTGGGGCTATAACGACGACGTTAAAGACTACACCTACGATCCGGAGAAGGCGAAGCAGCTGCTGAAAGAAGCGGGCCTGGAAAAAGGCTTCACTATCGATCTGTGGGCGATGCCGGTACAGCGTCCGTATAACCCGAACGCCCGCCGTATGGCGGAGATGATCCAGGCCGACTGGGCCAAGATTGGCGTCCAGGCCAAAATCGTCACCTACGAGTGGGGCGAGTATCTGAAACGCGCGAAAGCGGGCGAGCACCAGAGCGTCATGATGGGCTGGACCGGCGACAACGGGGATCCGGATAACTTCTTCGCCACCCTGTTCAGCTGCGCCGCGGCGAAAGACGGCTCCAACTACTCGCGCTGGTGCTATAAGCCGTTTGAAGATCTGATTCAGCCGGCCCGCGCCACCGACGACCACAACAAGCGTATTGAACTGTACAAACAGGCTCAGGTAGTGATGCATGACCAGGCTCCGGCGCTGATCATCGCTCACTCCACCGTTTACGAGCCAGTGCGTAAAGAAGTCAAAGGCTATGTGGTGGATCCGCTGGGTAAACACCACTTCGATAACGTCTCTGTCGAATAATAAGCACGATGCCTGACCCCCTCTCCCCGCGTGGGAGAGGTGGGGGGCGTATTCCCGCTATTCCGGGGAATGCTTTTGTGAGCAATACAGACGCCCTGTCGCCAGGCGGGGCGTCACTAGAGAGAATCCGGGTTATGTTGCAGTTTATTCTCCGACGTCTGGGACTTGTCATCCCGACATTTATCGGTATCACCCTTCTCACCTTTGCCTTCGTCCATATGATCCCCGGCGATCCGGTGATGATTATGGCGGGCGAACGTGGTATTTCCCCCGAACGTCACGCGCAGCTGCTGGCCGAAATGGGCCTTGATAAGCCGCTGTGGCAGCAATATGCCCACTATATCTGGGGCGTGCTGCACGGCGATTTAGGCATCTCGCTGAAAAGCCGCATTCCCGTGTGGCAGGAGTTTGTCCCACGCTTTAAAGCCACCCTTGAGCTGGGCGTCTGCGCGATGATCTTCGCCGTCGCCGTCGGCATTCCGGTGGGCGTGCTGGCTGCGGTAAAACGCGGCTCCATCTTTGACCACACCGCGGTGGGCCTGGCGCTGACCGGCTACTCGATGCCTATCTTCTGGTGGGGCATGATGTTGATTATGCTGGTTTCGGTGCAGCTGAACCTGACGCCGGTCTCCGGGCGTATCAGCGATACGGTCTTCCTTGACGATACCTTGCCGCTGACCGGCTTTATGCTGATCGACACCGCCATCTGGGGCGAGCAGGGCGACTTTATTGACGCCTTAATGCATATGATCCTGCCCGCCATCGTGCTGGGCACCATTCCGCTGGCGGTGATCGTGCGTATGACCCGATCGTCGATGCTGGAAGTGCTCGGCGAAGACTACATCCGCACCGCGCGCGCCAAAGGCCTGACCCGGATGCGGGTGATTGTGATCCACGCGCTGCGTAACGCGATGCTGCCGGTGGTCACGGTGATTGGCCTGCAGGTGGGCACGCTGCTGGCGGGCGCCATCCTGACGGAAACCATTTTCTCATGGCCTGGTTTAGGCCGCTGGCTGATCGACGCGCTGCAGCGTCGCGATTATCCGGTGGTGCAGGGCGGGGTGCTGCTGGTGGCGACGATGATTATCCTCGTCAACCTGCTGGTCGACCTGCTGTACGGCGTGGTGAACCCGCGTATCCGGCATAAGAAGTAAGGGGTCATCATGTCACAAGTTACTGAAAATAAAGTTATCACTGCGCCGGTGCCCATGACCCCGCTGCAGGAGTTCTGGCACTATTTCAAACGCAATAAAGGGGCGGTGGTCGGTCTGGTGTACGTGGCGGTGATGATCGTTATCGCCGTGTTCGCCAACTTTCTCGCCCCGTATAACCCGGCGGATCAGTTCCGTGATTCGCTGCTGGCGCCGCCGTTCTGGCAGGAGGGCGGCAGCCTGGCGCATCTGCTCGGCACCGACGACGTGGGCCGCGATATTCTGTCTCGCCTGATGTATGGCGCGCGCCTGTCGCTGCTGGTGGGCTGCCTGGTGGTGGTCCTGTCGCTGATCCTCGGCGTGGTGCTCGGCCTGGTGGCGGGCTATTTCGGCGGAGTGGTGGACTCAATCATCATGCGCGTCGTCGATATTATGCTGGCGCTGCCGAGTCTGCTTCTGGCGCTGGTGCTGGTGGCTATCTTCGGACCCTCCATCGTCAACGCCTCGCTGGCGCTGACCTTCGTGGCGCTCCCGCACTATGTGCGTCTGACGCGCGCGGCGGTGCTGGTGGAGGTCAACCGCGACTACGTGACCGCTTCCCGCGTGGCGGGCGCCGGGGCGATGCGCCAGATGTTCGTCAATATTCTGCCTAACTGTCTCGCGCCGCTGATCGTTCAGGCGTCGCTGGGCTTTTCTAACGCCATTCTCGACATGGCCGCGCTGGGGTTCCTCGGCATGGGCGCGCAGCCGCCGACGCCGGAGTGGGGCACCATGCTCTCCGACGTATTGCAGTTCGCGCAGAGCGCCTGGTGGGTGGTGACCTTCCCGGGCGTGGCGATCCTGCTGACGGTGCTGGCATTTAACCTGATGGGTGACGGTCTGCGTGACGCGCTCGATCCCAAACTGAAGCAGTAAGAGGTTCGAGATGGCGTTATTGAATGTAGATAAATTATCGGTGCATTTCGGCGATGAAAACGCGCCGTTCCGCGCCGTGGACCGCATCAGCTATAGCGTGAAGCAGGGCGAAGTGGTCGGCATCGTCGGGGAGTCTGGATCCGGTAAATCCGTCAGCTCGTTGGCGATTATGGGTCTGATTGATTACCCCGGCCGGGTCATGGCGGACAAACTGGAGTTTAACGGCCGCGACCTGCAGCGCATCTCTGAAAAAGAGCGGCGCCAGCTGGTGGGGGCGGAGGTGGCGATGATCTTCCAGGATCCGATGACCAGCCTCAATCCCTGCTTTACCGTCGGCTTCCAGATTATGGAAGCGATAAAAGTCCATCAGGGCGGCAACAAGCAAACCCGCCGCCAGCGGGCCATCGACCTGCTGAACCTGGTCGGCATTCCCGATCCGGCGTCGCGGCTGGACGTCTACCCGCATCAGCTTTCCGGCGGGATGAGCCAGCGCGTCATGATCGCGATGGCGATTGCCTGTCGGCCAAAACTGCTGATTGCCGATGAACCGACCACCGCGCTGGACGTGACCATTCAGGCGCAGATCATCGAGCTGCTGCTGGAACTGCAGCAGCAGGAGAATATGGCGCTGGTGTTGATCACCCACGACCTGGCGCTGGTGGCCGAGGCCGCGCATAAAATTATCGTTATGTATGCCGGTCAGGTGGTGGAGACTGGCGATGCGAAGGATATTTTCCGCGCGCCGCGCCATCCATACACCCAGGCGCTGCTGCGCGCGCTGCCGGAGTTTGCCCAGGATAAAGCGCGTCTGGCGTCGCTGCCGGGCGTAGTGCCGGGGAAATATGACCGTCCCAACGGCTGCCTGCTGAACCCGCGCTGCCCCTATGCTACGGATAAATGCCGTAGCGAAGAGCCGGCGCTCGCGGATCTCAATGGCGGTCGCCAGTCTAAATGTCACTACCCACTCGATGATGCCGGGAGGCCTGGATTATGAGTACGCAAAAGGCCGCCACGCCACAACCGCTGTTGCAGGCCATTGATCTGAAAAAACACTACCCGGTGAAGAAGGGGTTATTCGCCCCGGAACGGCTGGTGAAGGCGCTGGACGGCGTCTCCTTTACTCTTGAGCGCGGTAAAACGCTGGCGGTAGTGGGAGAGTCGGGCTGCGGTAAATCGACCCTCGGTCGTCTGCTGACGATGATTGAAATTCCCACCGGCGGCGAGCTCTATTATCAGGGGCAGGATCTGCTTAAGCACGACCCACAGGCGCAGAAGCTGCGGCGGCAAAAAATCCAGATTGTGTTCCAGAACCCCTACGGTTCTCTGAACCCGCGTAAAAAAGTGGGGCAGATTCTGGAAGAGCCGCTGCTGATTAACAGTAGCCTGAGCAAAGAGCAGCGCCGCGAAAAAGCGCTGGCGATGATGGCGAAAGTGGGCCTGAAAACAGAGCATTACGATCGCTACCCGCATATGTTCTCCGGCGGTCAGCGCCAGCGTATCGCCATTGCCCGCGGGCTGATGCTGGATCCGGACGTGGTGATCGCCGATGAGCCGGTCTCCGCGCTGGACGTTTCGGTACGCGCTCAGGTGCTGAACCTGATGATGGATCTGCAGCAGGATTTAGGTCTGTCCTATGTGTTTATCTCCCACGATCTGTCGGTCGTCGAGCATATCGCTGATGAAGTGATGGTGATGTATCTCGGCCGCTGCGTGGAGAAGGGCACCAAGGACCAGATCTTTAACAATCCGCGTCATCCGTACACCCAGGCGCTGTTGTCGGCGACGCCGCGTCTGAACCCGGACGACCGTCGCGAGCGGATTAAGCTGACCGGCGAGCTGCCGAGCCCGCTGAATCCGCCGCCGGGCTGCGCCTTCAACGCGCGCTGCCGCCGGCGCTTCGGCCCCTGCACCCAGCTTCAGCCGCAGCTGAAGGATTACGGCGGCCAGCTGGTGGCCTGCTTTGCCGTCGACCAGGATGAGAATCCGCAAAAGCCCCACGCCTGACGGCACGCTCCCGGTCCGATAACCGGGGGCTTCTCTCCCGCCGGGGATAAAACCCGGCGATATCGCCTTTTATCGCAGTGAATGCCACGTCCTCGGCGCATTCTTCGTCGATTATCCGAAAAAATAAGACTTTCAGTCCATTTTTATAGAATTAAAGAGAAATTAAAATGGTTCAGGTTTATTCTTTCGCTGATCTGACGCTATGATTCTATCATTACCTAATACATTTATATAAAAACGGACGGGAAGCGCGGTGGAAGCGTGGTTTAAGGATGGACGCATACCTAAAAAATGGGGCTATCCTTCTGAAAAGAAAATGTTAGTGTAGCGATACTTCTGCCGTGGAATCACACCGGAAATCAAATTCTAAACTATTATAACCCTGTCAACCGTATGTATTGGTACGTCTCCAACGGCGCGTTTTCTGCCATACCAGAGACGCAACGATATTTTAAATATACTTAGAAAATAACAACAAACTTAATATGAAATTTTTAAAATCATGAGGTTATCAATGAACCATTATGATGATCTGCAGCGCTTTCAGGAAAAAACGCGGACGCAAAACCTCAAATTTCAGGATCTTTCATCGCAAGCCGCCACGCGCGAGCATGGCGACTGGGCGATCCTCAATCAGCTAAATCCCGGCGCAGAGAAACCCTCTTCCCTGGCGCTGGGAGGCTCGGTTTCCGCGCCCCTGCCGCAGTCAGTGCCCGCGGATCTGTTCCACCAGATAGAAGCGGCCGTAGCGGCGGCGCCAGCCTCCGCTTCCGTTGTGCCTGCCGCTCCGGCCGCGCCAGCGGCCCCGCAGCCGGCCGTGGAGACCGCCACCGCCGCGCCGGAGCCAGTCAGGCAGGAGCCTGCGGTGACCCCTGCGCCTTCAATCCCGGCGCCTGAACCGGCAATGGCGCCGCCGAGAATGGCTCCTCGACCCGCGCCCACCGCCGAGAACTATGCCCACCTGTTCGCGGCGAAAAGCGCAGAGCCGGTGGCGAAAAATAAAGACCAGCCTTTGAAATCACTTCTGGAAAGGATCGCAACATGCCGTTGATTTGCGTCTGTTCACCGAAAGGTGGCGTAGGGAAAACGACCCTGGCGGCCAATTTAGCCTATTCGCTGGCGCGGACCGGCAGCAAAGTGCTGGCGCTGGATTTTGATGTCCAGAACGCGCTGCGTTTGCATTTTGGCGTGCCGCTGAACGATGAGCGCGGCTATGTGGCGAAGGCGCTGGAGCTGCACGACTGGAGCCAGTGCGTGCTGAGCGCCGGCAGCAACATTTTCGTCCTGCCGTATGGCGAAGTGAGCGAAGCGCAGCGTCAGGCGTTTGATGAGCAGCTGACCCACAATGACCATTTTCTCCAGCGCGGACTGTCCGCACTGCTGAATTATCCCGGACTTATCACCATCGCTGATATGCCGCCAGGGCCTTCGCCGGCGCTAAAGGCGCTGACGGGGCTGGCGGACCTGCATCTGATCCCGCTGCTGGCTGATACTGCCTCGATGTCGACCCTGGCGCACGTGGAAAAACAGCGCCTGACCGGCGCGGCGCTGAATCACAAGCATGGGCACTATTTCGTCATTAACCAAAGCGATAGCCGTCGCCAGGTCAGCCGGGACGTCACCAGCCTGATGGAAGAGAAGCTGGGCGAGCGACTGCTTGGCATCGTCCATCGTGATGAAAGCGTGGTGGAGGCCAATGCGTCGCAGAAGTCGATTCTGGACTTTAACGCTTCCTCGGCAGCGGCCTTCGATATTGAAATTATTGCTAAAAAAATATCTTCGCTGTTGGGTATCCATATTGGCGATGGCACGGTGCACAGCCAGCCACGCATGTCAGGGCTTTAACTTATTGCAGGGCTGCTGAATGAAAAAATCTCTTTTTTGGTTGCTGGCGCTGGTGCTGTCACCCGTCGCCGTGCTGGTGGTGATCACGCCGATGGACAGCCAGAAGCAGTATATTTTTGGTCTGCTGAGCATCGGTATTCTCTTTCTGATGGGGTTCAGCAAGCGCCGCAGCGTATCGGTCATTATGGTCGTCACGTCGCTGCTGATGTCTACCCGTTACATGTATTTTCGCCTCACGCAGACCCTGCACTTCAACTCAGCTATTGAAACTATCCTCGGCATGGGGCTCTTTCTGGCGGAAGTCTATATCTGGGTGATGCTGCTGCTTAACTATCTGCAGACCGTGTGGCCGCTGAAGCGCGGTATTGTTCCGCTGCCGGATGATATGAGCAAGTGGCCGACGGTGGATATCTATATTCCGAGCTATAACGAACCGCTTGAGGTGGTGCGTGACACCGTCCTCGCGGCACAATGTATTGATTATCCAAAAGATAAAATGAAAATCTATCTTCTGGATGATGGTAAGCGCAGCGAGTTTGCCGTCTTCGCCGCCGACGTCGGGGTGGGTTATATCACCCGCAACGATAACAAACACGCTAAAGCGGGAAACCTCAACCACGCCCTAACCCTGACCCAGGGGGAGCTTATCTGTGTTTTCGACTGCGACCACGTTGCCACGCGCGTGTTTCTGCAGGCCACCGTCGGCGGCTTCCTGAAAGATCCGATGCTGGCTCTGGTGCAGACGCCGCACTACTTCTATTCCCCGGATCCGTTCGAGCGCAACCTCTCCGTCGGACGCAACATCCCGAACGAAGGGATGCTGTTCTATGGCCCGATTCAGCAGGGCAACGATAACTGGAACGCCACCTTTTTCTGCGGCTCCTGCGCGGTGATCCGCCGCGAGGCGCTGGCGCAGATCGGCGGTTTCGCCGTGGAAACGGTGACCGAAGATGCCCATACGGCGCTCAAGTTCCAGCGCCTTGGTTGGAAGTCGGCCTTTCTCGATATCCCGCTGGCGGCTGGTCTCGCCACCGAGCGCCTGGTGGTGCACGTTATCCAGCGTACCCGCTGGGCGCGCGGGATGACGCAGATTTTTCGCGTCGATAACCCGCTGTTTGGCCGCGGGCTGACCTTCCAGCAGCGCTTGTGCTACCTCAGCGCCATGCTCTACTACCAGTTTGCGCTCCCGAGGGTAGTGTTTGTCACCGCCCCGCTGGCTTATCTGCTGTTTAACCTCAATATCATTTACTCGTCAGCGAGCCTGATCGTCTCCTATGCGCTGCCGCACCTGTTTCTCGCCATCTACGTCGGTTCGCGAATGAACGGCCGCTATCGCTACAGCTTCTGGGGGGAAATCTACGACATTGTGCTGGCTTTCCACCTGGTGCTGCCGACCCTGGTGACGATGATTTTCCCCAAACGCGGCAAATTCAACGTCACCGATAAGGGCGGCCTGCTGGACGTCGGCTACTTCGATTTCACCGTGGTGCGTCCGCACCTGGTGGTGGCCTGTCTGCTGGCGCTGGGGGTGATCGTCGGCATCGTCCGGGCGATTGGCCATGACTACTTTGGCTCGGACCCCAACGTTATCGCTCTGAACGTCGGGTGGGGTATCTACAGCCTGATCTTCCTGCTGGCGGCGATTGCCGTCGCGCGTGAAACGCGGCAGGTGCGGAAAACCATTCGTATCGATGTCGATATCCCGGTAGTGATCCATTACGCCAGCGGCATCGTGTCCCGCAGCCACACCGAGGATCTGTCGATGGGCGGTTGCCGCGTAGTGGCGCCGGATAAGCGCCATTTGGAGGATGATATCGAAGAGGTTGAGCTGATCCTGCAGTCCGGGGCTATCTCCATCCCGGCCCAGTTGGTCACCTCTGACGAGCGCTTCCTGCGCCTCAAGTTTGATGAAGATATTCCGCTTTCGCGCCGCCGTGAGCTGGTGCGCGTGGTGCTGGCCCGCGCGGATGCGTGGATTAATCCGCCGCGCCCGCAGGATAACCCGTTCCGCTCCTTCTTCACCATTTTACGCTGCGTGTTCGAACTGTTCTGGCTGACGTGGAAAACCCGTCGCAGCCAGCGCAATCGGGCAACAGTGGCGAAAACGGCGCAGGAGGATGGCACGTTATGAAGCGATTAACGACGCTGGCGCTGCTGGCAGGGATGCTCTCTGCGCCTGCGCTGCACAGTGAAGAACCGGGCTCCGGCGCCGCCGCGCCGCTGAGCTTTCCGCAGCTCAATGGCGCGGCGGACAGCGAGCCAGGCGACGAACCCCCGGCCGCCTCGCCGGAGGAGAGCGCCTCCCCGACAGCCCCCGCCACCGCCGGCGATGCGGCGGCGACGGCCCCTGCGCCGGATATGCCGGACTTGCCCCCGCCGGTGAGCGGGTCGGCCGCGCCGGAGGTCATTCCTGTCGCTCCGGTCTGGGGAGGCGATCTGAATCTGGCGCAGATGGGGATGCCGGACGGCATTATCCTCAGCGGCGGTCAGCGGCAGGGGGGCGTCAGCTTTACCCTGCCTTCCGATCAGGTGGTGATCCATTCGCAGCTTAGCCTTGCCGTTCGCGTATCGCCGGAAATGGCGAGCCGCAACGCCACCCTGCAGCTGATGCTCAACGGTCAACCGCTCGGCACCCTGCCGTTGGGCGCCGATGGCGAGGATGTCTCCCATTATCAACTGGATATCCCGCCCGCGCTGATGGTTTCCAGTAATAACCTGAGCGTGAAGATCAACGATGGCGATACCCTGCAGTGCCAGCGTGACATTCATGATTCGTCGCGGGTGACGGTGCTGCCCACGTCGCATTTCAGCTGGGAAAGCCAGCAGTTGAACATCAGCGACGATCTGAGCCACTTCCCGCGTCCATTCTTCGACAGCATGCAGATGACGCCGGCGGACATCGCCGTTTCCTATGGAGCGAAGCCGTCGGCCGACGTCTTCAGCGCCGCGGCGCTGGTCTCTTCCTGGCTGGGTATCCAGGCGGACTATCGCGGCATCGCCTTCAGCGCGCTGCGCGACCGCCTGCCGGAACGCCACGGTATCGTGATTGGCCACCCGGGCGAGCAGGTGGGCGGCATGACGCTGCCGGAAACCGATAAGCCACTGCTGCGCATCATCGCCAACCCCGCCAATCCAGCCTACAAGCTGCTGTTGATTGTCGGCAAAAACGATACCGCGCTGCGCATGGCCGCCTGGCGCCTGACCCGCGGCAACTTCGCGCCGCAAACCGCGACGCTGGATGTTGAACCACAGACCATCCCGGTTGGCAAAGCGTACGATGCGCCGCGCTGGATCCCCACCGATCGTCCAGTCAGACTCAGCGAACTGCTGCGTAAGGATCAAAGCCCGACCGTCAGCGGCGTCTGGCACGAACCTTTACGTATCGCCTTCCGCGCCGCGCCGGACCTCTATCTGTGGGATGGCGAGACGATCCCGCTGCAGGTTGGCTACCGCTTCCCGTCGGAGAGTTGGATCAATGAAGACAAGTCCCTGCTGAGCGTCACGCTCAACGGCACCTTCCTCAACAACCTGCCGATGAACAAGCAGGGGCCGCTGGAGAAAGTCTGGCGCTACCTCGGGGGCGATGCGCGCCAGGAGCGCTTTACCATCCCGCTGGCACCCTACCTGATCTATGGCGATAACCAGCTGTCGATGTACTTCAATGTGGTGCCGAAGGACGATGTTCCGTGCTCGGTTCTGCTGAATAACAATATCAAGAGCCGCATCACTGACGACTCATGGATTGATTTGAGCAAAACACGACACTTCTCGCTGCTGCCAAACCTCTCCTATTTCGTCGGCGCCTCTTTCCCTTTCTCGCGGCTGGCGGACTATTCGCAAACGACGCTCCTGCTGCCGGCGGAACCGTCTGAGACCCAGGTGGCAACCCTGCTGAATCTGGCGGCGCGCTCCGGGAATGCGACCGGCACCGCGCTGGCGAATAACCGCGTCGTGCTCGGGATGCCCACCGGCGGCGGGGATTTGCAGTCGCTGCGCGAACGTGATGTGCTGGCGGTCACCGCTCTCGATCAGCAGGCCTTCAACCAGAGCCTGCTGGCCGACTCACCCTACCGCCCGGTGGATAATGTGCTGAGCGTCCGCGAGCCCGACCTGTGGCAAAAAGCGCAGCGCCGACTCACCGGCGACTGGACCTCCGCCAGCCTCGATGCCGATCGCTACTTCTCATCCAGCAGCGCCTGGCGCGGGTTTATCAGCTATCGTTCGCCGTGGAACCCCGCCCGCCTGGTGGTGGTGGCGATGGCCAGCAATGATGACCAGCTGGCGCGACTGAAAAACGATCTGGACTCACCGCGCATCAATGCCGGGATCCGTGGCGATACCGCGGTGATCACCAGCGATAACGGGGTGCGTAGTTTCCAGGTGAGTACGCCGTTCCCCAGCGGTCAGATGCCGTGGTACATGATGGCGGTCTGGTATGCCAGCCAGCACTCCGGTTTCCTCGCTCTGCTGGGGCTGATTGCCACCTCGATAATGGGACTGGCGCTGACCGCGATGTTTAAACGTCACGCCCGTAAGCGTCTGGGTTCGGGGGATAACCAATGAAAAGAAAGATAACGATAACGATGAAAAGCTCCCGGCGGCTCACCACATTTTGCCTCACCGGCGCCCTGGCTCTCGGCGCTTCTGGCGGCGCGCTGGCGGCGGGTAACGACGCGGCGCTGCAGGCGCTGTTCGCCCAGGCCAACTACTGGCATGAGAAATCCCATGACGAGCTGGCGATGGAGTCCCTGCAGAAGGTGCTCTCGGTGGATGCCAACAACACCCAGGCGCTGTATCTGATGGCGCTCTGGTCGCAGCAGGGCGGCGATATGCAGGCGGCGGCGCAGTGGCGCGCGCGGCTGGCGAAAGCGGCGCCGGACAGCCCGGGACTGCAGGCTCTGGACAACGCCAAAAAAATGTCGCAGGTGCCGCAGGGCCAGCTCAGTCTGGCTCGCCAGCAGGCGCGCGGCGGCAATATCCCCGGCGCGCTGGCGACCTGGCGCAGCATGTTCAATGGCAATACGCCGCCTGCCGGGCTGGCGGCGGAATATTACCTGACCATGGCCAGCGACAAATCGCTCTATCCGCAGGCCATTAGCGAACTGCGGCAGTACGTGGTGCAGCATCCCCAGGAGAACGCCCCGCGGGTAGCGTTGGGCAAAGCGTTAACCTGGCGGGAAGATACCCGTCGGGAAGGGATCGCCCTGCTCGAGCCGATGGCCAGCGGCAATAAAGAGGCGGACAGCGGCTTGCGTCAGGCCTTGCTCTGGCTGGGTCCGCAGGCCGGGGATGAGCAGTATTACGACACCTGGATGCAGCGTCATCCGCAGGATAGCGAAGTTCAGAACTACTTTCGTGAACGGCGCAGCGGCCAGGCGCGCGGCCAGGGCTACGCCAATCTCAACAGCGGCAATACCGCTGCCGCGAAGCAGCAGTTTGAAGAGGTATTGCAGACCAACCCGCAGGATGCCGATGCGTTGGCGGGCATGGGCTATATCGCGCAGCGCAGCGGCGACTACCAGGCCGCATCGCAATATCTGAGCCGGGCGGCGGACCTCGGCGGCGACGCCTCGGCGACCCGCCGTCAGCAGGCGGCTGATGCCCTGTTCTACGGCCAGCTGGCGCAGGCTCAGCAGGCCTATAAGCAGGGCAATATCAGCCAGGCGCTGGCGCTCTCCGCGCCGCTTGCGCAGCAGAGCGGGGCGCGGGGCGCCTCGGCGAAGCTGTTTCGTGCCGATGTGCTGCGACATAACAAAGATTTACCCCAGGCCGAGCAAACGCTGCGCTCACTGTTAAACGACGACCCGCAGAATGCGGCGGCGCGGGAAAACCTCTACTACGTGCTGCGCGAGCAGAATAAATCCGCCGAGGCGCAGGCGATGCTGCAGACGCTGCCGCAGAGCCTACAGCAAAAACTGCAGCCGCGAGTGGTGGCCGGCATGCCAGGCGACGCCCTGCGTCGTCAGGCCCAGGCGCAGGTCAGCAGCGGTAACCCAGCCGGCGCAATAGCCACCCTGCGCGAAGGCGTTGCCCGCTATCCGGACGATCCCTGGCTGCGTCTCGATCTGGCCCGACTGCTGCAAAAATCGGGTAACGCCAGCGAGGCCTCTTCGCTGATGTCGGCGGCCTATCGCCCCGGCGCCAGCAACAGCGCGCTGTATGCCGCCGCGCTGTTCGCCAGCGAAAACGGCGCCTGGCAACAGGCGCAGACGCTGCTGGCGCGCATTCCCGGCGGCAGCCAGACCAGCGACATGCGCGATTTACGCCAGCGGGTGAACTACAACCTGCAGCTGGTGACCGCCGAAAACTACCTGGCGCAGGGCAATACCATCGCCGCCAGCAATACCCTGCGGGCGATGGCCTCCACGCCGCCGAAAGCCCCGGCGGACGCCGGCAAGCTGGCGCGGCTGCTGGCCGAGAGCGGCGACCTGACCACCGCGGTATCGCTGGTGCGCAACAATATCAGCGGCGGGGTGTCCGGCAACGCCGGGGATTACGCCGATCAAATCGCCGTCCTGAACCAGGCCGGGCTGACCGGCGAGGCGCAGAACCTGATCAGCAATCCGCAGCTGCAGGCCAGCAGTACGCCGACGCAGCTGGCGAGCATTCGCAATGGCTATGTGATCAACGAGGCCGACCGCCTGCGCGAGCAGGGCAACTACGCCGCGGCGTATGACAAGCTGATCCGCGCCATGCAAAGCGATCCGCAGAATACCGATCTGATGTTCGCCATGGCGCGGCTGTACCAGAGCGGCAAAATGAACAAAGAGGCCGGGGTGGTCTATGACTACCTGATGACGCGCGATACGCCGAACCAGGATGCGCGCGCCGGGGCTATCGACGTGGCGCTGTCGGCGGGGAACAACGATCGCGCGGAACAGCTGGCCGGCGGCTTGCGTCAGGATAACTCCCCGGATCGCCTGCTGCTGCTGGCGAGAGTGGCGGAGGCCCAGGGTCATCATCAGCAGGCGATGACCTACCTGCGCAGCGCCCGCGGCAAACTGCTGGGCATGCAAAGCACCAACAGCAGCGAAACGCCGACCGTCGGCGGGGTGCTGGCGGCGGATAACCCCTTCATCGGCGTGTCGCAAACGTCGGCGCCGACGCGGACGGCTTCCGCCTACGGGCAGTATATGCCGTGGCAGGTTGCCCAGTCGGCCGCCGCGCCCGGCTCCTCGCTGCCGGGGATCCAGCGCACCGATCTGCCGGTGGACACCGCCCAGACGCGGATGCTGCGTCAGGTGGACACCATGATGGAGTCGCTGCAGGAGAAAACCGGCAGCTGGCTGCAGGGGGGAATGGACGTGCGCGGACGCGACGGCGAATCGGGCACCAGCAAGCTGTCGGAGCTCAGAACGCCGCTGACCTGGTCCTCCTCGCCGTTTGGCGACTCGCGCTTTGACTTTACCGTCACCCCGGTGTCGTTAAACGCCGGGACCGCCAGCGGCGACGCCTGGCGTCGCTACGGCGCCAACCCGCTGGCCAACGCGGTCTCCAATATGGTGAGTACCGCCACCAGCGAGCAGGCGGCGATCGCCTCGATGACCGAGGCGGAGCGGACGGCCTATTTTGCCAGCAATCCGGGGGCAGAGGCGTTAAGCGGCCTGGGCACCCTGAACGCGGCGGACTTCAATCCGACCACCAGCAGCGGGATGGAAAACCTGGCGAAGCTCGGGAGCTATGATTCGGGGCAGGTGGCCAGCTATCTTTCCTCGTCCAGCCGTAAGCCGAACGTTGACCAGACCAGCGGCTCGACCGATTCGCAGAAGGCCAACGGCGTCGAACTGGCGCTGGCGCTAAGCGGTGACGATTACCGGGTCGATATCGGCAGCACGCCGCTGGGCCAGGATCTGAATACCGTTGTCGGCGGGGTGAAATGGTCGCCCAAGCTGACCAACTATCTGTCGCTGATCCTCACCGGCGAACGCCGCTCGCTCACCGACAGCCTGCTTTCGTATGTCGGTCTGAAGGATGCCTATTCCGGTAAAACCTGGGGGCAGGTGACGAAAAACGGCGGCACCCTGCAGCTGAGCTATGACGACGGTGACGCGGGCTTCTACGTTGGCGGCGGCGGTTACAGCTACCTGGGGCAGAACGTCGCCAGCAACACCAGCATCAACGCCAATGCCGGGGTCTATCTGCGGCCCTATCATGACGAATACCGCCAGCTGCAGGCCGGGTTGAGCATGAGCTATATGGATTACTCCAAAAACCTCAGCTACTTCACCTATGGCCAGGGGGGCTACTTTAGTCCGCAAAACTACGTCAGCGTGTCGCTGCCGGTCAGTCTGACGGAAAAATATGATAACTGGACCATGAAGCTCGGCGGCTCGGTGGGCTACCAGTCTTACAGCCAGGATAAGAGCGCCTATTTCCCGACCAATTCGGAGTGGCAGCAGACCCTGGAGACGGCGGTGAGCAATGGGTTTGCCAAGGAAGCCTACTATTCTGCGACCTCGAAGAGCGGCATCGGCTATACCCTGCGCGCCGGGGCGGATTACAAGGTCAACAAACAGATGACGCTGGGGGGCCAGATTGGCTATGACACCTTCGGGGATTATAACGAAAGCACCGCCGGACTCTATATTCGCTATATGTTAGGAGATCATTGATGATGACGGAGAACAATAACCCGGTGGTGATGACCTGGTTTCAGCAGCAGCAAACGCCTGCCGGATGGTTCGATCTGTTGATTATTATGGTCGAAGGTATGTTAAATAATGCCGGCGAGCTGGAAAGTCAGCCCTTCCTGCGTCAGATGGGCGCCTCGTTGGCGGAGACCCATCCGTTGCCGGCGTCGGAGACCGTAGGGGAGCTGGAGGCGAATATCAACCGGCTGCTGACCCATTTCCACTGGGGGGTGGTGACCATCGACGTCGGTGAGGATGGCCTGCGCTTGCGCCATCAGGCGTTGCCGGTCAGCCGCGACGATGCGGGGCGCGTGCGCTGGTGCAACGCGTTCTGTGCCATACTCGAGGGGTTATATTCTCGCTGGCTGCAGAGTCAGGGAGGCAGCGCTCACGTAATATTGCAGCGTGAGCGGGTGTTCTCTGTCTCTGACGTTCAGTTTCTTTACTACCATCCATAATGAGTGAATTTATGCCCCTGCGTGCTTTAGTGGCGGTGATAGTGACAACGGCAGTAATGCTGGTGCCCCGGGCGTGGGCGGATACGGCCTGGGAGCGTTATAAGGCCCGTTTTATGATGCCGGACGGCCGTATCATTGATACCGCCAATGGCAATGTGTCGCATACGGAAGGCCAGGGCTTCGCCATGCTCCTGGCGGTGGCGAATAACGATCGCCCGGCGTTCGACAAGCTGTGGCAGTGGACGGACAGCACCCTGCGCGACAAGTCTAACGGGCTGTTTTACTGGCGCTATAACCCGGTGGCACCGGACCCGATCGCCGATAAAAACAACGCCACCGATGGCGATACCCTGATCGCCTGGGCGCTGCTGCGCGCGCAAAAGCAGTGGCAGGACAAGCGCTACGCCATGGCCTCCGATGCCATCACCGCCTCCCTGCTGAAATATACGGTGGTGACTTTCGCCGGTCGCCAGGTGATGCTCCCGGGCGTGAAGGGGTTTAACCGCAACGACCACCTGAACCTTAACCCCTCCTATTTCATCTTCCCGGCCTGGCGGGCCTTTGCGGAGCGGACGCACCTGACCGCCTGGCGGACATTGCAGAGTGACGGGCAGGCGCTGCTGGGGCAAATGGGCTGGGGGAAATCGCATCTGCCCAGCGACTGGGTGGCGCTGCGGGCGGATGGCAAGATGCTGCCGGCCAAAGAGTGGCCGCCGCGGATGAGTTTCGATGCGATCCGTATCCCGCTGTATATCTCGTGGGTCGATCCGCACAGCGCCTTGCTCGCACCGTGGAAAGCCTGGATGCAGAGTTACCCGCGCCTGCAAACTCCGGCGTGGATCAACGTTAGCACCAACGAGGTCGCCCCGTGGAATATGGCCGGCGGCCTGCTGGCGGTGCGTGATTTAACGCTTGGCGAACCGCTGGAAGCGCCGCAGATTGACGACAAGGATGATTATTACTCCGCCAGCCTCAAGCTGCTGGTCTGGCTGGCGAAACAGGATCAGCGCTAGCGCTGTGATGGCTTTGCAGGTTTCTCAGCCCGTATCCTGCGGGCTGAGAGAAAAGAGCAGGAACGTCTCACGATGTAAGGCCGCCAGAATAGGCGGCCTTGTCGCTTATTGCGGATAAGGCACCCAACTGCCGCCATTCAACTGGACATAAGGCTTGCCCTGATACTGGATAACGATGGCGTTGGCGTTTTCGGACACCGCCGCGCTCTGCGGCAGGTTGGCGACATACTGCTGCCAGTTGACGCTGTCTTCGCTGAACATTTTGCCGTCGAGGGCGCGCACCACCAGCTCCGACACCGCCAGGTAGCTGCTGGGCTGATCGATGATAATTGGCGCGCCTTCATGCGGCGCCTTCATGCCGAAGAATTTCACCGCCGTCGGGACGTTAGTGATCGACGGGCTCGGGATATCCCGCAGGCCAGACACCTGCATCTTATCGCCCTTCAGCGCGCCGCCGTGTTCCGGCACCACCACCACCATCACCTTACGCCCCGATTTTTCCAGTTCGGTGAAGAAGTTATCCAGGTCGTCAAACAGCTTCTGCGCCCGCACTTTGTAGTCCGCGGTTTTGCTTTGTCCCGGGAAGTGATTGCCGTCATGCAGCGGCAGGGTGTTATAGAACGTGGCGCTCCGCGGATTGCTGCTGGCCTCTTCGGTCTTCAGCCAGCGGTTGAGAACCGCGAGATCCTCATACACTGGCGAGCCATCAAATGCCTGCAGGCTGACCGGCAGACCGCTCTGGTCCATCAGCGGGCTCTGCATGCCGCCCAGCGAACGCAGCTCTTTTAGGAAGTCGCCGAACAGGCCGTTGTGGCCGAGCATCAACTGCTGGTTGAAGCCGAGTTTCGCCAGGTTTTCAAACAAGTAGCAATCGGCGCCGGATGGCTGATACAGGTTGGTATGCGACAGCTGGCCGCAGCTGGCGCGCAGCAGACGCACCGCCGCAGGTCCGCTGTAGGAGGTCGCTGAGTTAAAGTTTTTGAAGACGATATCGAAATGCTTCCACAGCGGGTGGTCCATCAGCCCGGCGGCTTCAATATCCGACCAGGAGAGCGAGCAGATATTGATCACCAGCAGGTCAAACGGCTGCGCATCCGCCGGCAGCTGGTCCGGGAACGGTGTCTTGCGCTTCTGCTCGGCGGCATAGAAACCGTTCAGCCAGTTGGTGAGGTTGGCCGAGGTCGGCGGTTCGGTCTGCGGCGGAATATCGCTGCTGGCCGGGCTGGACGCGGCGCCAGCGGCGGCGTTGGTCCCGACGTTGGCCGGCGCGGTGGCGGCGGCAGTGGTGGGCTGACCGGCAGGCCAAATGGTAAAGGCCGGCAGCAGCGGACTGACCGCCTGCCAGACGACCATCGCGGAGACAAACACGGTAACGCGCAGCCACTGGCTGATAAACAGCCACAGCACCAGTAAAACAAAGAAGGCGCCGACCATGCTCCAGTTGATAAAGCGGACAATCAGATCCCAGATATAGCTGGCGCTGAAGCCGGCGATTTGCGATCCCTGGCTAAAAATCGACTCTGGCCCGGGCAGCCAGGTATCGTGCCAGAACAGCGCGAATCCCAGCGGAATGGCGATCCAGTGGCGGATGCGGTGCAGCTTTTCGCGCGGGATTGGCACCAGCAGAAAGGCGAGAAACACCAGGTTAAGCATCGGGTGAAAATTGAGATACCCGGCCCACAGCAGGGCAAACTTGACCAGAAAGTAGAAGTTCCAGCCGCCAAGGCCGCGCCAGTACTGCCAGAGCGGAAGCGGTGCCGCGGTCGTTTTTTTATTTGTCATTTGTTCGCTTTGCCTTGCTTAACCGTTGTTCCCCGGCGTAATACCCCTGCCGGTTTCACGTAACGGGGTTTAAAGAACATCAGTCTTAACGTCGTGCGGATCCGGCGCTGATAGTGGCGCGTCAGGTAGCCCAGCGGAAAAAACAGCAGGGCGCAGAGCACCACCAGTTGCAGAATATCGGCGATAGACATCATCAGGCTTGCTCCTCACGGGTGGTTAACCGGTGTGGTTCGGGATAGCGTCGCCAGTGGCGTCCATCATGGGTGGCGTTGATGGTCTCGTTTTTACCGACCGTGAGAGGCAGCGGCGTATTCCAGCGCGCCGGCTCGATGCCGCGCATGATCACAATTTCCGAGAGAATCTGTTTGTCTTCAAACCACACCATGCGGTTAGAAAAAATATCGCCAGTCGGTAGCGGGAAGATATGATTTAGCGCGGTGTCGAGGTCATTGACTCGGCAAAACGACAAAAACAGCACCAGCCGGTTATTGCCGATGGTCATGATGTCGCCCATCCGGTTAGGTTTGCATAACGTCAGCGCCTGCTCAACGCGCAGCCCCGGCGCCGGGCGCAGGGCCACCATCACGCCTTTGCTGTCGGCCGGCAGCAGGGTATTGGTCATCACGTTATGCACCGCTTCGCAAAAGGCGTCCCATTTCTGATAGCCCCGCAGTTTTAACGGCTGGCTCCAGGTGAGCAGGGTGGCAAAATCTTCCGGGATATGCCGGGAGAACTTTTGGTTCTGAACGCTTTCAATCAGCGTCAGGCAGCGGGAAAGCGACGCGCTGTTAGGGATCACCAGGCTGGCGCCGCTGCTGAGCAGCAGCCGCTCATCAGTCGCGCGCAGGCTGGGGGTTTGTTCGCGGACAATAATTTTCAGCGCCGTACCGCGCTGGCGACGCAGGGTATGAATATAGCGGCCCAGCTGTTCAATTTGCGTATTTTGGGTAATGGAGAAGAGGATCGTCGCCGCCTGCGCAGTGCGCCCGGCGTTGAAGACCTCGTCGTTGGTGTCAAACAGCGTCCAGTATTCCGACAGCGGCGGGGCACCTTCCAGCACGCGCACATTGCTGAGGATCGCTTTTTCATCGCTGCGCGGCTGCACGCTGGTTTCAGCATCCTGCGCTAATCGCCAGCCGGCGTCATCGTGTTGCACCATCAGCTGCTGCTGGGCGCTGATGCCTTTATCGCTTCCCCACCAGGCAATATCAAAAAGATGGCGATCGCCCTGGTAGCGAATACTTGCCAGACCGGAAAGGGAGCGGTACGCGCGTAATAAAGGCGTGAGCTGCCGATCAATATCCTGCGCGGAATTGATCGCTAAGAATGCGCAGCGATGATATTGCGCCCAGCGGCTGGTCTTTTCCACCCAGGCGCATAACTTTTCGTTATTTATATTTTGCCAGGCATTTTCAGCACATAGCAGAATAAATAAATAATTGCCAGGTTCGAGGGAGCAGACCAAGTCGCGATGTATTTCTTCCAGCGCCTCCGGACGATTCGGCAGGGTAAACAGTGCAATATTATCCGGGCCGTGAATGTGTTCTAATGAAATGATATCATTTGGTTTATTCCCCATCACCAGCGCGGCAACCTTGCTGTTTTTCGCCTGCGTGGCCAGCGTCTGATTAAATAGACTGACGGCATCGGCATAACGGTCAACGTTGAGCCACCATACCCCGCCGACCGGCATATGGCACACTTCATCCCATAATGATGAAATACCCAAAGTAAATACACTATCCACGGCATCCCTCGTGCGCCCTGATTCACACTGGATAAGTTTACTAGCGAAACTGACAGAGTAAACCTAACATTGAAATTAAAGGTCATCAGTTTTAGCATGTACACCTGCTTTTTAAGGATGCGCTGTATACGTCCTCTGGTTTAATAATAAATTTCGAACGGACAGAGATATGCCAGCAAAAGATCCTGCGGTACCCACGGACGCCACGCTGGGGTACACCTTTCAAAATGATTTTCTGGCGCTTAGCCGGGCATTTTCCCTGCCGGATATTGATTATCATGATATTTCCAGGCGCGAACAGCTGAACGCGGCGCTGAAGCGCTGGCCGCTGCTGGCAGAGTTTGCAGAGAAAAAATAAGGAAGCCGGAGATGGCTATTCTGGGATTACAGGGCGTGCGAGGGGGGACTGGCGTCACGTCCATTACGGCTGCACTCGCCTGGGCGCTGCAATTGCTCGGTGAAACGGTGCTGGCGATCGACGCCAGCCCGGATAATATGCTGCGTTTTTTCTTCAATACCGACATCCATCATCAGGACGGCTGGGCGCGGGCGCTGCTCGATGGCCGGGACTGGCGCGACGCGGGTCTGCGCTATACGCAGCATATCGATCTGCTGCCGTTTGGCCAGCTCAGCGCGGGCGAAAGAGAAAACGTCGACCAGCTGCAGCCCACCCTGGGGGCGATGACGGAGGCCGTACTGCAGCTGCAGGGGCAGTACCGCTGGCTACTGCTGGATCTGCCGGCGGGTTATTCGCCGTTGACCCGCGAGCTGCTGACGCTTTGCGATCGCTCGCTGGTGGTGGTTCATCCCGACGCCAATAGCCATATCCGTCTACACCAGCAGCCCCTCCCGGCCAACGGCGATATTCTGATTAACGATCTGCGGGTCGGCAGCCAGCTGCAGGAAGATCTCTACCAGCTGTGGCTGGAGAGCCAGCCGCGCATCCTGCCGGTGACGATTCACCGCGACGAGGCGATGGCCGAGTGCCTGGCGGCGAAACAACCTCTTGGGGAGTATCGTCAGGATTCGCTGGCGGCGGAAGAGGTGCTGACCCTGGCGAACTGGTGCCTGATCCACTATTCCGCCGGGAGAGCGGCATGATCCGCCTCAGTACTCTGCTGCTGGCCCCGCCGGTGGGGGAGCGGCTGCGTGCGCGCTATGATGACTATCGGCAGCACGGCGCTTCGTGGCTGTCGGCGTCGCTTGGCTGTCTGTGGGCATCGCTGGTCTGGGCGCTGATGCCGCTGGAGACGCCGCGCTGGCAGGCGATTCTGGCCCGCCATGAAACCTATTTTCCCCACATAAATCCGCATCGCCCGCGTCCGCTGGATCCGCTGCGCTACCTGCTGCAATCCCTGTGGTTACTGACGACGCGCGTGCCGGAGCCGGAGAAAAAGGTCAACTGGCGTTCGCTGGCGGCGCTGGAAGGGGTGCACGGTCGCTATACGCAGTGGCTGGAAAAATTGCCTGAGCAGATGAACGCCCGCACCGGCCATCTGGATAAACAGAAAGAGCTGGCGCACCTCAATCCTAAACTGCGCCGGGCGATCCTTGGGGGGGTGACCTTCTGCTCGCTGGTGCTGGCGCTGATGTGTATTACGCAGCCCTTTAACCCGCTGTCGCAGTTTATCTTCCTGATGCTGCTGTGGGGCGTGGCGCTGCTGGTGCGACGCATCCCGGGCCGTTTCTCGGCGCTGATGCTGATCGTGCTGTCGCTGACGGTGTCGTGCCGCTATATCTGGTGGCGCTATACCTCGACGCTGAACTGGAACGACCCGGTAAGCCTGGTGTGCGGGATCATTCTGCTGTTCGCAGAGACCTACGCCTGGGTGGTGCTGGTGCTGGGCTACTTCCAGGTGGTCTGGCCGCTGAATCGCCAGCCGGTGCCGCTGCCGGAGGACATGGATTTGTGGCCAACCGTGGACATCTTCGTCCCCACCTATAACGAAGATCTCAACGTGGTGAAAAACACCATTTACGCCTCGCAGGGCATCGACTGGCCGAAGGACAAGCTGAACATCTGGATCCTCGACGACGGCGGACGGGAAGCGTTTCGCCAGTTTGCCAAAGATGTTGGGGTGCACTATATCGCCCGCACCAGCCACGAACACGCCAAGGCCGGCAACATCAATAATGCGCTGAAATATGCCAAAGGGGAGTTCGTCTCGATCTTTGACTGCGACCATGTGCCGACGCGCTCGTTTCTGCAGATGACCATGGGCTGGTTCCTGAAAGAGAAAGAGCTGGCGATGATGCAGACCCCGCACCACTTCTTCTCGCCCGATCCCTTTGAGCGCAACCTTGGTCGTTTTCGCAAAACGCCGAACGAAGGGACGCTATTCTACGGCCTGGTGCAGGACGGGAACGACATGTGGGACGCCACCTTCTTCTGCGGCTCCTGCGCCGTTATCCGCCGCGGCCCGCTGGATGAGATCGGCGGAATCGCCGTCGAAACGGTGACCGAAGATGCCCACACCTCGCTGCGTCTGCACCGGCGGGGATATACCTCCGCCTATATGCGTATTCCGCAGGCGGCGGGGCTGGCGACGGAGAGTTTATCCGCGCATATCGGCCAGCGCATCCGCTGGGCGCGCGGGATGGTGCAGATATTCCGCCTCGATAATCCGCTGTTTGGCAAAGGCCTGAAGCTGGTGCAGCGCGTCTGCTACGCCAACGCCATGCTTCACTTTCTCTCCGGTATTCCGCGCCTCATCTTCCTCACGGCGCCGCTGGCCTTTTTGCTGCTCCATGCCTATATCATTTATGCGCCAGCGCTGATGATCGCGCTATTCGTGTTGCCGCATATGATCCACGCCAGCCTGACCAACTCGAAGATTCAGGGCAAATATCGCCATTCGTTCTGGAGTGAAATTTACGAGACGGTGCTCGCCTGGTATATCGCGCCGCCCACTTTTGTGGCGCTGATCAACCCGCATAAAGGCAAGTTCAACGTCACCGCGAAGGGCGGGCTGGTGGAAGAGGAGTATGTCGACTGGGTGATCTCCCGGCCCTATATCTACCTGGTGCTGCTCAATCTGGTCGGCGTCGCGGTGGGGATCTGGCGCTTTATGTACGGCCCGGAAAACGAAATTCTCACCGTCTGGGTGAGTATTGTCTGGGTGTTCTACAACCTGATTATTCTTGGCGGCGCGGTGGCGGTCTCGGTCGAAAGCAAGCAGGTCCGCCGGTCGCATCGTGTCGAAATGAGCATGCCGGCGGCAATTGCCCGCGAAGATGGCCATCTGTTCTCCTGCACCGTTCACGACTATTCCGACGGTGGGCTGGGGATCAAAATTCACGGCGACGCTCAGGTGTTGGAGGGGCAGAACGCCAGGCTGCTGCTCAAACGGGGACAGCAGGAGTATGCCTTCCCGGTGCGGGTCGCGCGGGTCAACGGCAGCGAAGTGGGATTGCAGCTGCTGCCGTTGACCAACCAGCAGCATATCGATTTTGTGCAGTGTACGTTTGCCCGCGCCGATACGTGGGCGCTTTGGCAGGATAGCTTCCCGGAAGACAAGCCGATGGAAAGCCTGCTGGATATCCTCAAGCTGGGGTTCCGTGGCTATCGTCACCTGGCGGAGTTTTCGCCGCCGTCGGTGAAGGTGGTTTTCCGCGCGCTCACCTCGCTGGTGGCATGGATAGTGTCGTTTGTACCCCGACGCCCTGAACGCGCCGCGCCGACGCTCTCCGCAGACCCGGCAATGGCTCAACAATGATGATAATGCGATGAAAAGAAAACTTTCCTGGATGTGTGCAGTAGCGGTGGGCATGTGCAGCTGGTATCCGCTGGCCTCTTACGCGGCGCCGGCCACCGTGGTGAATCCGGCCCCTGGCGTTCAGCCGCAGGCGGCCTCCCCGCTCGCGCCGGTGACGACAGGCGAGCCGACGGCAACCCTCGCCGAACCGACCGCTCCGGCGTTGGTCGCCGAGAACGTCCCGCAGCGGGAGGTGAAGCTGACCTTTGCCACCATCGCGCCGCCTCCGGGCAGCATTGTGCTGCGCGGCTCACGGCCTGACGCCTCGGTTGAATTCGGCATGCGTAGCGATGAGCTGGTCGCTAACGCGCTGCTCAATCTGGAATACACCCCGTCGCCCTCGCTGCTGCCCGTGCAGTCGCAGCTGAAAGTCTATCTCAACGATGAGCTGATGGGCGTCCTGCCCGTCACCAAAGAGCAGCTGGGGAAAAAGATCCGCGCGCAGCTGCCGATTGACCCGCTGTATATCACCGACTTCAACCGTATACGGCTGGAGTTTGTCGGCCACTACCGCGATGTCTGCGAAAACCCGGCCAGCAGCACGCTATGGCTGGACGTCGGGCGCGAAAGCTATCTGGATCTCACCTACCAGTCGCTGAAGGTGCATAACGATCTGTCGCACTTCCCGGTACCGTTCTACGATCCGCGCGACAACCGCCCGCTGACGCTGCCGATGATTTTCCCGGGCTCGCCGGCGGTGGCCCAGCAGCAGGCGGCGGCGATTATCGCTTCATGGTTCGGCAGCAAGGCCGGCTGGCGCGGCCAGCAGTTCCCGGTCTATTTCAACGAACTGCCGGATCGTAACGCCATTGTCTTCGCCACCAACGACAAGCGTCCGGATTTCCTGCGCGATCATCCGCCGGTCAACGCGCCGACCATCGAAATGATCGACAACCCGAACGATCCTTACGTCAAGCTGCTGGTTATTTTCGGCCGCGATGATAAAGACCTGCTGCTGGCGGCGAAGGGGATTGCCCAGGGCAATATTCTGTTCCGCGGCAGCAGCGTCACCGTGGACGGCATCAAAACCCTGCAGCCGCGGCAGCCATACGATGCGCCAAACTGGGTGCGCACCGACCGCTCGGTCACCTTTGCTGAGCTGAAAACCTATGAGCAACAGCTGCAGTCCAGCGGGCTGGTGCCGGATGCCATCACCGTGGCGCTTAACCTGCCGCCGGATCTCTATCTGCTGCGGGCCAACGGCATCGATATGGATCTGAAATATCGCTATACCATGCCGCCGGTGAAGGATAGCTCGCGGATGGATATCAGCCTTAACGACCAGTTCTTGCAGTCGTTCAGCCTTAACAGCTCGCAGGACGTGAACAAACTGATCCTGCGCCTGCCGGTGCTGCAGGGGCTGCTGGACGGCAAATCGGAGGTTACCATACCCGCGCTGCGTCTTGGGGCGGTGAACCAGCTGCGCTTTGACTTCCAGTACATGAACCCGATGCCCGGCGGCTCTATCGACAACTGTATTACCTTCCAGCCGGTGCAGAACCATGTGGTGATCGGCGACGATTCGACCATCGACTTCTCGAAGTATTATCACTTTATTGCTCTACCGGACCTGCGCGTCTTCGCCAATGCTGGCTTCCCTTACAGCCGTATGGCGGACCTCGCCGACACCCTGGTGGTGGTGCCGAAGGCGCCGACCCAGGGCCAGGTGGCGACGCTGCTGCAGGCGCTGGGCGGCATCGGTTCGCAGACCGGCCTGGCGGCGATTAATCTGCAAATGACTGACGATGGCAACCAGATCAAGAATAAAGATGCGGATCTGCTGCTGATCGGCGCGATCCCCTCTTCCCTCAAGGACGATACCAAAATCAACCTGCTGGTCGAGGCGACCAAAAGCTGGGTGAAAATGCCGATGCGTCATTACGACCTGGCGAGCATTTATCCCGATGATGAGGCCCGCACGCCCAACACCCGCACCGACATCACCTCTTCCGGACCGATGGCGGCGGTGATTGGCTTCCAGTCGCCCTACAACGATCAACGCAGCGTGGTGGCCCTGCTGGCCGACAGCCCACGCGGTAATGAACTGCTAACCAACGCCCTCAACGACAGTGGTAAGCGGGCGGCGATGTTTGGCTCGGTGGCGGTGATCCGCGAATCCGGCGTCAACAGCCTGCGGGTGGGCGATGTTTACTATGTCGGCCATCTGCCCTGGTTCGAGCGCATCTGGTTCGCGCTCTCTAACCACCCGATACTGCTGGCGATCTTCGCCGCGGTCAGTATCGTGCTGCTGGCGTGGGTGCTGTGGCGCATGCTGCGCATTATCAGCCGCCGCCGCCTTAGCCTGGATGATGAGTAAACGATGATGAAAGTACTTTGCGGCGCGGTGCTCTCCGCGCTGGTGCTGGCGGCGGGCCAGGCGAGCGCCGCCTGCCAGTGGCCCGCCTGGGAGCAGTTTAAGCAAGCCTACGTCAGCCCCGAGGGGCGGGTGATCGACCCCAGCGATGCGCGCAAAATTTCCACTTCCGAAGGACAGAGCTATGGCCTGTTCTTTGCCCTGGCGGCCAACGATCGCGCGGGGTTCGACAAGCTGCTGACCTGGACGCAGAACAACCTGGCGGAGGGCGACCTGCGGCAGCATCTGCCGGGCTGGCTGTGGGGGAAAAAGGACGACGAGCAGTGGACGCTGCTGGACAGCAATTCGGCATCCGACTCAGATCTGTGGATAGCCTGGGCGCTGCTGGAGGCGGGGCGCCTGTGGCAGCAGCCGCAGTACACCGAGACCGGGAAAGCGCTGTTGGCGCGGATTGTCGATGAAGAGACGGTGGCGGTGCCGGGCCTTGGCACGATGCTGCTGCCGGGAAAAGTCGGTTTTGCCGATGACAGCGGCTGGCGGTTTAACCCCAGCTATCTTCCACCGCAGCTGGCCACCTATTTTGTGCGTTTTGGCGCGCCGTGGCCTGCCCTGCGCGATACTAACCTGCGTCTGCTGCTGGAGACCGCACCGAAAGGCTTTGCCCCGGACTGGGTGCGCTATGAGAAAGGGAAAGGCTGGCAGCTGAAAACGGAGAAGCCGCCGATCGGCAGCTATGACGCGATTCGCGTCTACCTGTGGGTGGGCATGCTTCATGACGGCGATAAGCAGAAAGCGCGTCTGCTGGCCCGCTTTGCGCCGATGGCGGCGCAGACCGCGGAGCAGGGGGTACCGCCGGAGAAAGTGAATATCGCCACCGGCAAAACCAGCGGCCAGGGGCCGGTGGGCTTTTCCGCGGTGATGCTGCCGTTTTTACAGAACGACGAGGCCCGGTCGGTGCAACGGCAGCGCGTCGCCGATAACTATCCCGGCGCGGATGCCTACTACAGCGCGGTCCTGACGCTGTTTGGCCAGGGTTGGGATCAACACCGTTTTCGTTTCACTGCGGGTGGCGAATTACAACCTGACTGGAACCAGGAATGCGCAAGCTCTCACTAAGTTTACTCACGCTGTCCCTCGGCGTTGCGCTGCTGCCGTTAGCGCAGGCGGCGACGACGCCCGCCCAGGAACATCTGCTGGAGCAGGTGCGCCTCGGCGAGGCCAGCAATCGTGAAGACCTGGTGCGCCAGTCGCTGTACCGTCTGGAGCTGATTGACCCCAACAACCCGGACCTGATTGCCGCGCGGATGCGCTATCTGCTGCGCCAGGGGGATGCCGCCGGGGCGCAAAAAGAGCTGGAGCGACTGACGAAGCTGGCGCCGGACTCCCCGGAGCTGAAGGCGTCGCGCAATGAGATGAAAAGCAACACCGGCGAGGGTCGTCAGGCGCTGCAGCAGGCGCGACTGCTGGGCGTGGCCGGGAAGGTCGATGAAGCCATCGCCGCCTACGAAAAGCTGTTCGGCGGCGTGCCGGATGATGTTGATGCCGCGATTGAATACTGGACGCTGGTGGCGCGCCTGCCGGCCCGTCATAGCGAAGGCGTCAGCCAGCTGAAAAAACTGAACGCCAGCGCGCCGGGCAACGTCAGCCTGCTCACGGCGCTGGCGAAGCAGATGTTTGCCGATAACAAACCGCAGGAAGGGTTCGCCTATCTGGCGGAAATGGCCCGCTCGGCCTCAGGACGCGGTATCGCCGCCGATATGTGGTACAGCGAGGTGAAAAGCATGCCGGTGAGCAAGGCCAGCGTGCAGGCGTTGCAGCAATTCCTGCTGCAGTTTCCTACCGGCTCGGTGGCGGCGAACGCCCGCGTCCTGCTCGACCAGCAGCAGGCGCAGCTGCAGGATCCGACGTTCCGCGCCCGCTCGGAAGGGCTGGCGGCGGTCAAATCCGGAAATACCTCGCAGGCGGTGGCGGATCTGCAGAAAGCCGTTCAGGCCGACAGCCGCGACAGCGATGCGGTGGGCGCCCTCGGCCAGGCCTATTCCCAGCGCGGCGACCGCGCGCGGGCGGTGGCCCAGCTCAATAAAGCGATTGCCATGGATCCCGACAGCCCGAATCGCGGCAAATGGGACAGCCTGCTGCAAACCAACCGCTACTGGCTGCTGATCAAGCAGGGGGATAACGCCCTGAAGGCCGGTCAGCTTGCGCAGGCGCAGAATTATTATGCCCAGGCGCAGCGGGTCGATCGGACCGACAGCTATGCCGTGCTGGGGCTGGGCGACGTCGCGGCGGCGCGCAAAGAGTCGGCGGCGGCGGAGCGCTATTATCAGCAGGCGTTGCGCCTGGATCGCGGCAATAACCTGGCGGTGCGCGGCCTGGCCAACCTCTATCGCGCCGAATCGCCCGAGAAAGCCAGCGCCTGGATCGCCGGCCTTCCTGCTGCCCAGCGGCGCAGTATTGATGATATCGAGCGCAGCCTGACCAACGACCGGCTGGAGAAACAGGCGCAGGCCCTGGAGAGCCAGGGCAACTGGGCGCAGGCGGCGGAAGTCCAGCGTCGGCGCCTGGCGCTCGATCCGGACAGCGTGTGGATCACCTATCGTCTGGCGCGGGATCTGGTCAGCGCCGGCGAACGCCAGCAAGCCGATGCGCTGATGCGGGCGATGGTCAACCGCCAGCCGCAGGATGCTGAACGGATATACGCCTCGGGGCTGTACCTGTCGGGGAACGACCAGGACGATCTGGCGCTGGCGCAAATCGCCACCCTGCCGCGCAACGCGTGGACAGATAACATCCGTGAACTGGAGGCGCGTCTGCAAAGCGACCGGGTGCTGCGCCAGGCGAACCAATTGCGCGACAGCGGCGAGGAAGCGCAGGCGATCGCCCTCATCAAACAGCAGCCGGCCTCGGTACGCTATGACCTGACGCTGGCCGACTGGGCGCAGCAGCGCGGCGACAACCAGACGGCGATTGCCGACTATCAGCGGGTGCTGCGTCAGGAAGCCGACAACGGCGATGCGCGCCTCGGCCTTGCGGAAGTCTACCTGGCCGAGGGGGATAAACCGGCCGCCCGGGCGCAGGTCATGCAGCTGAAAGGCGCAGAGGCCGAATCCATGAATATGCAGCGGCGGGTCGCCCTGGCGCGAGCTGGCCTTGGCGATACCGCTGACGCCCAACGGATTTTTAACCAGATTGTGCCGCAGGCGAAGGCGCAGCCGCCCTCGATGGAGAGCGCGCTGGTGCTGCGCGATGCCGCGCGCTTTGCCACCCGGAACGGGGAGCCGCAGCAGGCGCTGACTCACTACCGGGAGGCGATGGTGGCCTCCGGCATCACCCCCGCGCAGCCGCAGGATAACGATACCTTTACCCGGCTGACGCGCAACGACAGCCGGGATGACTGGCTGAAGCGCGGGATCCGCAGCGATGCCGCCGATCTTTATCGCCAGCAGGATCTGAACGTCACCCTGGAACATGACTTCTGGGGATCCAGCGGCACCGGCGGCTATTCCGATCTGAAGGCGCATACCACCATGCTGCAGGTGGATGCCCCGCTAGCGGATGGCCGGATGTTCTTTCGCACCGACCTGGTCAATATGGATGCCGGCAGCTTTTCCACCCACAGCGACGGGAGCTACTCGCCCAGCTGGGGCACCTGCGGGGAGATCGCCTGCACCAGCGGTAGTAAAAATCAGACCGACAGCGGGGCCAGCGTGGCGGTCGGCTGGCAGAACGACACCTGGAGCGGGGATATCGGCACCACGCCGATGGGCTTCAATGTCGTCGATGTGGTCGGCGGCCTGAGCTACAGCAGCGACGTCGGGCCAGTGGGGTACACGGTCAACGTCCACCGGCGGCCCATCTCCAGCTCGCTGCTCTCCTTCGGCGGGCAGAAAGACAGCAACAGCCATACCGGCACCACCTGGGGCGGTGTTCGCGCCGACGGCGGCGGTGTGAGCCTCAGCTATGACCGGGGCGAAGCGCACGGGATCTGGTCCTCGCTGGGGGCCGACTCGTTGACCGGTAAAAACGTGGCGGATAACTGGCGCGTGCGCTGGATGACCGGCTACTACTACAAGGTGATTAACGAGAATAATCGTCGCGTCACCGTCGGCCTCAACAATATGATCTGGCACTACGACAAAGATCTCAGCGGCTACACCCTCGGCCAGGGCGGCTATTACAGCCCGCAGGAGTACCTCTCTTTCGCCGTGCCGGTGACCTGGCGTCAGCGCACGGAGAACTGGTCCTGGGAACTCGGCGGGTCGGTGTCATGGTCCCATTCGCGTACCCAAACGCAGGCCCGCTATCCGCTGCTGAACCTGATCCCGTCCGACTACCGGCAGCGCGCCAGCGAACTGACGGAGCAGGGCAGCAGCAGCCAGGGATTCGGTTACACCGCCAGAGCGCTGGTGGAGCGGCGGGTGACCAGCAACTGGTTCGTTGGCGCCGCGGTCGATATTCAGCAGGCGAAGGATTATACCCCAAGCCATGCGCTGCTTTACGTCCGCTACTCGGCGGCAGGCTGGCAGGGGGATCTGGATATGCCGCCCCAGCCGCTGGTGCCTTACGCCGACTGGTAGCAGAATAGGCTGAATTACGTCACAGAGCGCCACTCCACGGCGCGCTTCGCGTATACTCGTGAGGCGTTGCCCACCGTCGGCCGCCGGGGAGGTCTCTCCGGCGTCTGCGTCACCGCGCGGAAATATCCCGTCACTTCATCCCTCGCGGGCGTGGGCGAAGGATTTGAGTATATAATCAGCCTGAAACGACCGGGATTGAAGGATTGATACCGGGTATGCATTCAGTATCAGTGGAGAACACCGTTGCGCGTCAGCCGTTCACTTACAATCAAACAGATGGCGATGGTCGCGAGCGTGTCCATGGCCTTTGTATTGGTTTTTTGCACTATTTTGCTGTTTCACTTTGTGCAACAGAGTCGCTTTACCACGGCCACGCAGTTAGAAAGTATCGCGCGATCCGTTCGCGAACCGCTGTCGGCGGCTATTCTGAAAGCCGATATTCCGGAAGCGGAAGCTATTTTAAGCCGTATCCAGCCTGCTGGCATCGTCAGCCGGGCGGATGTGGTCTTGCCCAACCAGTTCCAGGCGTTACGGATGCGGTTTATCCCCGAGCGGTCGGTGCCGGTGACCATCACCCGGCTGTTTGAGCTGCCGGTGCAGATTTCGCTGCCCATTTATTCGCTGGAGCGGCCGGCCAACCCGCAGCCGCTGGCCTATCTGGTGCTGCAGGCCGATTCCTATCGCATGTATAAATTCGTCATGAGCGCCCTTGCCACGTTGGTGACTGCTTACTTACTTCTGGTGCTGATGTTGACGGTGGCGCTCACCTGGTGCATCAACCGGCTGATGGTTCGCCCTCTGCGGCGTATCGCCCGCGAGCTGAACGATCTCTCCCAGCAGGAGCGTCTGGGGCATCAGCTGACCCTCCCGCGCCTGCACCATGACGACGAGATCGGCATGCTGGTGCGTAGCTATAACCGCAACCAGCAGAGCCTGGTGCGCCAGCATGATGAGCTGTCCATCCAGTCGACCCGCTTCCCGGTCTCCGAGCTGCCGAATAAAGCCTTTTTGCTGGCGATGCTGGAGCAGACGGTGGCCCGCCCGCAGAGCGCCGCGCTGATCGTCGTCGCCTGTGAAACCCTGCAGGACGCCGCCGGCGTGCTCAAGGAGAGCCAGCGCGAAATGCTGCTCCTGACGCTGGTGGAGAAGCTGCGCGCCGCGATCCCGCCGCAGATGGTGCTGGCCCAGGTGAGCGGCTATGACTTCGCCATTCTCGCCGATGGCCTCGCCGAATCCTGGCAGGCGGTGACGTTAAGTAAGCAAGTGCTCACTATTATTAATGAACGTTTGCCGCTGCATGGTCTGCAGCTGCGACCCTACGCCAGCGTCGGGATCGCTATGTTCCACCCCGGCCTCAGCGCCGAACAGTTTTACCGGCGCGCGGTGTCAGCCGCCGTCACCGCAAGACGCAAAGGTAAAAACCAGATTGAGTTCTTCGATCCCGAGCAGATGGAAAAGGCTCAGCGTCGCTTGATGGAAGAGCACGATATAATGACCGCCCTCGACAACCAGCAGTTCGCTATCTGGCTGCAGCCGCAGGTGGCCTGCGCCAGCGGCGAGATCTGCGGCGCCGAGGTGCTGCTGCGTCAGCGGCAGGCGGATGGCAGCTGGTCGCTACCGCCGGCGCTGATTGAACGCATTGAGTCCTGCGGGCTGATTATCCCGGTCGGCTACTGGGTGATGGAAGAGGCCTGCCGCCAGCTGGCTGCCTGGCAAAGCCAGGGGATTATGCTGCCGCTGTCGGTCAATGTTTCGCTGCTTCAGCTGCTGGAGCACGATCGCGGCGAGGAGATGCTGAAGCTGATCGCCCGCTACCGCATCGCGCCGGGTACCTTAATCCTCGAGGTGACGGAGAGCTGCCGGATGGACGATCCGCAGGACGTGATGGCGCGGTTGCGGCCTCTGCGCGAGGCCGGGGTACGTATTGCGCTGGATGATTTTGGCATGGGTTACGCCGGGTTGCACCAGCTGCAGCAGATGAAGGCCCTGCCGGTGGATATCCTGAAAATCGATAAGGTATTCATCGATATGCTGCCGGAGGATGTCAGCATGGTGCCGGCGATGATCCAGCTCGCGCGCGGCCTGTCGCTACGTATCGTGGCGGAAGGGGTGGAGAACGAGGCCCAGTACCGCTGGTTGCAAGCCGCCGGCGTCGAGGTGCTCCAGGGCCATCTGTTCGGTTGCGCTTTACCGCAGGAGGCGTTCAGCGCGCGCTATCTCTCCCCGGTCCGGGAGGATGCAAATTTGTAAATGTTTTGTTGACTTGTGCGAGTCAGCTCAAAGATTTTAACAATTGCGTTGCACTTTCGGCGTTAGTTATTTCTGAAATGTTTCCAGGGTGTTATTTTTAAGCCACAGACGTCAAATATCCCTTCTTGCTCTGTGGTTATTCCCAAAGGACACCCTATGAAAACCTCTATCTTTAAAAGCCTCTATGTCCAGGTTCTGACGGCCATAGCGATCGGTATTCTGCTGGGCCATTTTTACCCGGAACTGGGCGCGCAAATGAAACCCTTCGGCGACGCCTTCGTTAAGCTGATTAAAATGGTGATTGCTCCGGTTATCTTCTGTACCGTCGTGACGGGGATCGCCGGGATGGAGAGCATGAAAGCCGTTGGCCGTACCGGGGCGGTAGCGCTACTCTATTTCGAAGTGGTCAGCACCATCGCGCTGATTATCGGTCTGATTATCGTCAACGTGGTGCAGCCGGGGGCCGGGATGAACGTCGACCCGTCGACGCTCGATGCGAAAGCGGTGGCGGTGTACGCTGAGCAGGCGAAAGACCAGGGGGTGGTGGCCTTTTTACTGGATGTGATCCCGGGCAGCGTCATTGGCGCCTTCGCCAGCGGCAACATCCTGCAGGTTCTGCTGTTCGCCGTTCTGTTTGGCTTTGCCCTGCATCGTCTGGGCAGCAAGGGCCAGCTGATTTTCAACGTCATTGAAAGTTTCTCGCAGGTCATCTTCGGCATCATCAATATGATCATGCGCCTGGCGCCGATCGGCGCCTTCGGGGCCATGGCCTTCACCATCGGTAAATATGGCGTCGGCACCCTGGTGCAGCTGGGGCAGCTGATCATCTGCTTCTATATCACCTGTATCCTGTTCGTGGTGCTGGTGCTGGGGAGCATCGCCCGGGCCACCGGCTTCAGCATCTTTAAATTTATCCGCTATATCCGTGAAGAGCTGCTGATCGTGCTGGGGACCTCCTCATCCGAATCGGCGCTGCCGCGCATGCTCGACAAGATGGAGAAGCTCGGCTGTCGTAAGTCGGTGGTGGGCCTGGTGATCCCGACCGGCTATTCGTTTAACCTCGACGGCACCTCTATCTATCTGACGATGGCGGCGGT
This sequence comes from Klebsiella sp. GB_Kp047, assembly GCF_040065235.1. NCBI lineage: Bacteria > Pseudomonadati > Pseudomonadota > Gammaproteobacteria > Enterobacterales > Enterobacteriaceae > Klebsiella > Klebsiella sp. GB_Kp047. The sequence continues at coordinate 157,624 of NZ_JBEAJG010000029.1, forward strand.
GTTTATCGCCCAGGCGACCAACAGCCATATGGATATTTTCCATCAAATCACCCTGCTGGTGGTGCTGCTGCTCTCCTCGAAAGGGGCGGCGGGAGTGACCGGGAGCGGCTTCATCGTGCTGGCGGCGACCATCTCGGCGGTTGGGCATTTACCGGTCGCTGGCCTGGCGCTGATCCTCGGTATCGACCGCTTTATGTCCGAAGCCCGCGCTTTGACTAACCTGGTCGGTAACGGCGTCGCCACGGTGGTGGTGGCAAAATGGGTGAAAGAACTCGATGCCAAACAGATGGATGATGTGCTGAATAACCGTGTTCCCGCGAACAAAACGCACGAATTATCCTCTTAAATCCTCCTCTTAGGCCCGTACTCCCTTGCTGGAGTACGGGCTCCTGCGCATAATTAGAGGTCATTTCCGCCCTGCGGGAATGACACGAAATGATTATTTTACGTTGTCATGCGACATTTTCGTCTCCGTGTGGTCTAACCGACGTATTTCACTCTCACTTTTTTCGGCAGCCCGTCAGTGGGATGCTGTTGTAACCAGGAATGTTCATCAGGGGTTCACATGCAGGGCACAACAATTAAACTCTTAACGGGCGGTTTGCTGATGGTAGCGGCGGCCGGTTATGTGCAGGCAGAAGCGCTCCAGCCTGATCCGGCCTGGCAACAAGGGACCTTAGCGAATGGGTTGTCGTGGCAGGTGCTGGCCACGCCGCAGCGTCCCAGCGACCGTATCGAAGTCCGTCTGTCCGTGAATATTGGCTCGCTGAGCGAAAGCACTCAGCAGAGCGGTTTCAGCCGTTTTATTCCCCGTCTGGCGTTGACGCAAAGCGGCAGCCTGCCGACGATGCAGGCGCGCTCGCTGTGGCAGCAGAGTATTGACCCGAAGCGTCCTCTGCCGCCGGCCATCGTCTCCTACGATTACACGATGTTTAATCTCAGCCTGCCGAATAACCGCAACGATCTGCTGAAAGAGGCGCTGAGCTGGCTGGCGGACGCCAGCGGTAAACTGACCATTACGCCTGAATCGATCAATCACGCGCTGCAGGGCAGCGACATGGTGGCGACCTGGCCGCTGGATACCAAAGAGGGCTGGTGGCGCTATCGCCTGAAGGGCTCCACCATGCTGGGCCACGATCCCGCCGCGCCGCTGAAGCAGCCGATCGACGTGGCGCAGCTGAAAGACTTTTATCAAAAATGGTACACCCCCGACGCCATGACGCTGATCGTGGTGGGTAACGTCGACAGCCGCAGCGTCGCTGAGCAAATCAGCAAGACCTTTGGCGATCTGAAGGGTAAGCGGGAAACGCCGGCGGCGGTGCCGACCTTATCGCCGCTGCCCACCGTGCCGGTCAGCATCATGACCAGCGCCGTGCGCCAGGACAAACTGTCCATCATGTGGGACGCCCCCTGGCAGCCGATCCGCGACTCCGCAGCGCTGCAGCGCTACTGGCGCGACGACCTCGCCCGCGAAGCGCTGTTCTGGCACGTGCAGCAGAGCCTGAGCAAAAATAACGTCAAGGATATTGGGCTTGGTTTCGACTGCCGGGTGCTCTATCAGCGCGCGCAGTGCGCCATCAACATCGAATCGCCGGGCGAGCGCCTGAATAACAACCTGAGCGTGGTTTCGCGCGAATTGGCGAAAGTGCGCGACAACGGCCTGCCGCAGGAGGAGTTTGACGCGCTTATCGCCCAGAAAAGCCTCGAGCTGCAGAAGCTGTTTGCCACCTATGCGCGCACCGATACCGACATTCTGATGAGCCAGCGCATGCGCTCCCTGCAAAATCAGGTGGTGGATATCGCGCCGGAGCAGTACCAGAAGCTGCGTCAGGAGTTCCTCAACTCCCTGACGGTGGACATGCTGAACCAGTACCTGCGTCAGCAACTCTCTCAGGATATGGCGCTGGTGTTACAGCAGCCGAAAGGCGAACCGGAATACAACATGAAGGAGCTGCAGGCCACGTGGGAAAAACTGATGGCGCCGAGTCCGGCGAGTCCGGCGGCCGCAGCGACCAGCGGCAGCGCCGATACGGTTGACGCCCACAGCGAGGCCAGCGACATCCCGTCGGGGCAGTAACCTGACGCCTCTCCGGCGCGCCAGCGGCGGCCGGAGAGCGCTTACAGGTGAGGATTATTGCGGCATCGCTTCCCGCGGGATGATCGCCCCGCGATACTGGATCACCGTGCTGGCGGTCAGATGTCCGCGTCTGGCGGCGGATTCAGCATCGCCGCCGGTCAGGCGAACGGCCAGATAGCCGGCGCTGAAGGAGTCGCCGGCGGCGGTGGTATCCACCACCTTCTCTTTGGCCAGCTTGACGGCCGGCACTTCCCGCAGCGGTTGCCCGCTAACCGAGACCAGGCAGGCATCCGCTCCGCGCTTCACCACCACCTCTTCCACGCCGGCGGCGTGGGTGCGGGCGATCACCTCGGCGACCGGTTTTTCCCCCCACAGCGCGTCTTCATCGTCGAGGGTCAGAAACGCGATATCGGTGCAGGCGAGCATCTCCTGATAAACCTGCTGCGTCTCCGCCTGGCTGGCCCACAGGCGCGGGCGATAGTTGTTGTCGAAGATCACCTTGCCGCCGTTGGCGCGGCACTCACGCAGCAGCGTGAACAACGTTGCACGACTGACCGGGCTGAGAATGGCGAGGCTGATACCGCTCAGATAGAGATAGTCGAAAGTGGCCAGCTCTTCGCAAATCGCCGCTGCGCGATCGCTCTCCAGCCAGAATTTTGCCGCCGCCTCGTTGCGCCAGTAGTAGAAGGTGCGCTCGCCGGCGTCATCGGTTTCAATGTAATACAGCCCCGGCAGGCGGTCGGCCATCCGCTGGATAAGATCGATGTTGACGTTTTCCTGCTGCCAGCTGTCGAGCATCTGCTGGCTGAACGCATCGGTTCCCAGCGCGGTGACGTAGTGGACGCTCAGCGCGCTGGCATCTGTCTGCCGCGCGATATAGACCGAAGTGTTTAAGGTATCGCCGCCAAAGCCGCGGTTAACGGCCCCGTTCTTCTCTGACAGCTCAATCATGCATTCGCCAATGACGGCAATTTTTTTAGACATAGCCAGAACCTGCAATGGAATCGATATAAGCGCTAGTGTGCGCTGCGCTGTTTTGCTGGTCAATCATATTAAAACATCGTTCCATTATTTTTTTGACCTGACGCGCGTAATGTGACGAAAAGCGCATTTCCAGGAGAAACGCCGCTTTTTGACTATATTCAGGACTGACGTGATGCAAAAGGAGCGGAGTAGGGATGAGCAGAACCCGTAAAACGTTGGTAATCATCACAGGAACGATACTGTTGCTGATCGTTCTCTTCTTTATCGTGCTGGCCACCTTTGACTGGAACCGGCTGAAGCCGACGATCAATCAGAAAGTGTCTGCCGAGCTGAACCGCCCGTTCGCCATCCGCGGCGATCTCGGCGTGGTCTGGGAGCGTCAGCCGGAGGAGCGCGGCTGGCGCAGCTGGATCCCGTGGCCCCATGTGCACGCGGAGGATATCGTGCTGGGCAATCCGCCGGCCATTCCCCAGGTGACCATGATCCACCTGCCGCGGGTGGAGGCGACCCTCGCCCCGCTGGCGCTGCTGAGCAAAACGGTGTATCTGCCGTGGATCAAGCTGGAACGGCCCGACGTGCGGCTGATCCGCCTGGCGGAAGACAACAATAACTGGACCTTTCAGCTGGCTGGCGATCGGCGTGCCGCGGGGGACAGCGCCCCCTCCAGCTGGTCTTTCCGCCTTGATAATATTCTTTTCGACCGCGGGACTATCGCCATCGATGACAAGGTTACCCGCAGCGATATCACCATCCTCATCGATCCTCTCGGCAAACCGCTGCCGTTCAGCGAAGTCACCGGCACGCAGGATCGGCAGAGCGCGGCGAAACCAGGCGACTATGTCTTTGGTCTTTCGCTGAAGGGCCGCTACAAGGGCCAGCCGGTCACCGGCAACGGTAAAATCGGCGGCATGCTGGCCCTGCGCAGCGCAAGCACGCCTTTCCCGCTGCAGGGCGACTTCCGCTCCGGCAATACGCGGGTGGCGTTTAGCGGCACGGTCAGCGACCCGCTCAACGTCGGTGGCATTGACCTGCGGCTGAAATTCGCCGGCGATTCGCTGCGCGACCTCTACGACCTGACCGGCGTGCTGCTGCCGGAGACGCCGTCGTTCTCCACCGACGGCCACCTGCGCGCCGACTTTAAGCAGAAAAACCGCATGCGCTTTGACTATCAGGATTTTAACGGCCGGATCGGCGATAGCGACATTCATGGCTCCCTGACCTATACCACTGGCAAACCGCGACCGAAGCTCAGCGGCGACATGGAGTCGAAGCAGCTGCGGCTGGCGGATCTCGGGCCGTTAATCGGCGTCGACTCCGGCAAAGGGACGAAGAAAGGCGCTGCGCGCCAGGCGGGCGACCGACCGCAGCCGGCGGGTAAAGTGTTGCCGGCGGACCGCTTTGAAACCGATAAATGGCAGGTGATGGATGCCGATGTGCGCTTTAAGGGCCGGAGAATCGAGCACGGCGGCACGCTGCCGATCAGCGATCTGGCGACCCACGTGATCCTGGAGGATGGCGACCTGCGCCTGCAGCCGGTGCGTTTTGGCCTGGCCAACGGGTCGATTGCCGGCAGCGTGCACCTGCAGGGCGATAAAAAGCCGCTGCAGGGTGAGGCCAATCTGCAGGCGCGGCGCCTGAAGCTGAAGGCGCTGATGCCGAACGTCGAGATGATGCAGAAAACCCTCGGCGAGATGAATGGCGACGTTCAGCTGCGCGGCAGCGGCAACTCGGTGGCGGCCCTGCTCGGCAACAGCAACGGCAACCTGAAGCTGCTGATGAACGACGGCCTGATCAGTCGCAACCTGATGGAAATTCTCGGCCTTAACGTCGGCAACTACCTGATCGGCCAGATTTTTGGCGATGAGGAGGTTCGGGTGAACTGCGCGGCGGCCAATATTGACGTGACCAACGGCGTCGCCCGGCCGCAGATTTTTGCCTTCGATACGGAAAACGCGCTGATCAATGTGACCGGGACCGCCAGCTTCGCCTCCGAGCAGCTGGACCTGACCATCGATCCGGAAAGCAAAGGCTTCCGGGTGATCACCCTGCGTTCCCCGCTGTATGTTCGCGGCACCTTTAAATCGCCGCAGGCGGGGGTGAAGGCCGGGCCGCTGATTGTCCGCGGCGCGGTAGCGGCGGCGCTGGCCACCCTGGTGACCCCGGCTGCCGCGCTGCTGGCGCTGGTTTCTCCGGCGGAGGGCGATAGCAACCAGTGCCGGACCATTTTGTCGCAGATGAAAAAGTAGGAGAGCGCCCTGACGCCAGCGGCGTCAGGGCGAAGGATCATAACGACTGGTGGCGGGTCTCGTGGGTCAGCAGCAGGGCGATCAGCGTCAGCGCCGCCATCGCCGCCAGATAGGTGCCGACCGCCGCGAGGCCATAGTTGCCCTGCAGCCAGGCGGCAATGTACGGCGCCACCGAGGCGCCGAGGATCGACGACACGTTATAGGAGAACGATGCCCCGGTGTAACGCACTTCCGTCGGGAACAGCTCCGGCAGCAGCGCGCCCATCGGGCCAAAGGTCAGTCCCATCAGGCTTAAGCCCAGCAGCAGGAAGGCGAAGACCAGCAGCGGATTGCCGGAGCCCAGCAGCGGTTTAAAGGCGAACAGGGCGAACAAAATAATCATCGTGGTGATGATAATCATGCTCTTACGACGACCAAAGGCATCCGCCAGCAGGCCGGCGATCGGCACCATCACGCCAAAGCCAATCACTGCCATCATCAGCATCCACAGCACTTCGTTACGCGGCAGGCCCAGGCCATTCGGCGCCGCGCCGGTGCTGAAGGTCATCGAGTAGACGGTCATGATGTAGAACAGGGTATAGGTTGCCAGCATGATGAAGGTGCCCAGCACCGTCACGCGAACGTGTTTGGTCAACAGGGTACCCAGCGGGATTTTGACCTGTTTTTTCGCCGCCGCCACTTTGGCGAAGACCGGGGTCTCATGCAGCGAAACGCGAACATAAAGACCGATGATCACCAGCACCGCGGAGAAGATAAACGGCACACGCCAGCCCCACTCCATAAACTGCTGATCGGTTAACAGCCAGGAGAGCAGCAGGAAGGTGCCGTTGGCGAAGAAGAAGCCGATCGGCGCGCCCAGCTGCGGGAAGGAGCCGTACAGGGCGCGCTTGCGCGCCGGGGCGTTTTCCGTAGCCAGCAGCGCCGCGCCGCCCCATTCCCCTCCGAGGCCAAGTCCCTGACCGAAGCGCGCCAGCGCCAGCAGCATCGGCGCGACAATGCCAATGCTTTCATAGCCGGGCAGCAGGCCGATCACCACGGTGGAGATCCCCATGGTTAACAGCGAAGCCACCAGGGTAACCTTGCGGCCGACGCGATCGCCGAAGTGGCCAAACAGCGCGGAGCCGATTGGCCGGGCGACGAAGGCGATGGCGAAGGTGGCCAGCGATTGCAGGGTGGCCGCGGCGGCATCGCCCTGCGGGAAGAAGATATGCGGGAAGACGATGACCGCGGCAGTGGCATAAATGTAGAAGTCGAAAAACTCAATGGCGGTGCCAATGAGCGAGGCGACAACGACTTTATTGCGTGAGTTGACCGGGGCGGTTTCCTGCGTGTTTTCGAGTGTGGTGGCTGTGGCTTGCATAGATCTTTCTTATTTTTGCGCGAACGAAAAGCCATATAGCCACAGCCACAGGGACATTTCAATCTGTAACAAACGAGGGGAATGCGCAAAAAAGCGGCAAAAAGCGGATAATTTTTACGCCAGAAAAAATAGTTCTATGAAATGCTTCACACAATTAAAAGGATAGAGAATAAAACCAGTTTTTCGTTAAATAAAAGTTACGCGCTGGATTTATCTGCTGAAATCAAGCGCGAGGATGAATTTTGCCTCTTTTATTCATCCTCGCAATACGTCAGCGGTGGGTTTTGCCCGGCATCCGTCGGTCGTCTTTATACTCCGCGGTGGCGATCCACGCGGCGCAGAACAGCGTCAGGCGGGCAAAGAAATAGAAAAAGGCCATCAGCCCGAGCACCGATCCGAACGCCGCCCCGGAGGGGGATTTTACCAGCGCCGGCAGCGTCCAGGTCATGACGATTTTGATGATTTCAAAGCCAATCGCCGCGATAAGCGTGCCGCGAAACAGGGCCTTGCGCCGCGGACGATGGCGCGGCAGCCGCCAGAAGATCCAGAAAAAGAGCAGATAGTTGGCAAAAATAGAGATGGCGAGACCGATCAGCCGCCAGGCGGGTTTCAGCCATTCAATATTGTCCAGATACAGCGCGGAGATAATCAACTGCTGGGCGGAACCGGCGACAGAGGTGATCGACAGCGTAATAATCAGCGCCACCAGCAGACCGATCAGCGAGATAAGATCGCGGAAGTATTTTATCCAGATTTTCTCCTCGTCCTGCGGCCGGCGCTCCCAGACGTCGCGTGACTGAGCGCGGATCGCTTCGCGCAGGTTGCCCATCCAGTTAATACCGGAATAGAGCGCCACCAGCAGGCCGACCACACCGACGGCGGTACGCTGCTGCACCGCGGTGTTGATGGTGTTTTTCAGCGTCGCCGCCAGCGTCGGGTCGCTGACGTTTTGCAGAATTTTGTCGAAAATGTCCTGCAGCAGGGTCGGATGCCAGGCCAGAACGAAGCCGGCGGCGGCAAATGAGACCATCAGGATCGGGATCATCGACAGGAACGAGAAATAGGTGATGGCCGCGCCGAACTGATTTCCCAGCCGGTCGTTGAAGCGCTCTGCGGCGCGTAGCAGGTGGGCGATCACCGGGTTGCGCTGCACTTTAGCCGCCGTTCCGGTGACGGTCTTCAGCGCCTGGCTGGCTTTTTGGCCGACGGCCGTGTCATTGAGGGCGTCGAGGGGGCTTTTGCTTTTCTCCGGCTGCGTGTCCGGTTCCTGTGGTGGGCGTCGATCGTCGTTTTCCGGCGTCATACGTAATTTCTTCCTTTTTTACCGCGAGATTCAGCAAAAAGTATACCTTAAATGCCGTATCCTGCAGGAACGCATCTGCCCGTCCCCCGTTCACCCTCCGCGCGGATCAATCGACGTAATCTTTCATCAGCCCGCCCAGCCACTCCATAAACAGATGCACGCGGCGGGAGAGATTGCGCCGGTGCGGGTAGATAAGCGAGACCGGCAGCGGCTCAGCGCGGTACTGGGGCAGGATCTCGATCAGTTCGCCGGCGCGTAACGCCTCGCGCACGCCGGTGCGCGGCACCTGAATAATTCCCAGCCCGGCGATACAGGCCGCCTGATAGGTTTCCGTGCTGTTGACCGTCAATATGCCGCCGCTTTTTACCCAGCGCACGGCGCCGTCGATCACCACCTCGAAGCCGGAAGGACGGACCCCGAGAGTGCTGGCGTAGTGGATCAGGGCATGATCCGCCAGATCCTCCAGGGATTGCGGGTAGCCAAAACGGGCCAGGTAGTCCGGGCTGGCGCAGTTAATTTGCGTCAGCTTGCCCAGCGGGCGGGCGATAAGCCCGGAGTCTTTGAGCGCGCCGACGCGCACCACGCAGTCAAACCCCTCGCGGATCACGTCCACCAGCCGGTCGCTGCTGCTCAGCTCCAGTTCGATGCCCGGATACTGCTGCAAAAAAGTCGGCAGATGCGGGATCACCAGCTTTTTGGCAAAACCGACCGGCATATCCACCCGCAGCCGACCGCTGATGCTCGCCGGATCGTGCTGGAACATCCCGTCCAGTTCGTCGAGATTGCTCAGCAGATCCTTCGCCCGCTCGTAGTAGACCATCCCATCCTGGGTGAGTTGAACCCGACGGGTGGTACGGTGCAGGAGCCGCACGCCAAGATGGCTTTCCAGGGCCTGAATCTGCCGCGAGACGCTGCCTTTCGGCAGCGCCAGGGTCTCGGCGGCGCGGGAGAAGCTCTCCAGATCCGCTACGCGAATGAATAACTGCATTGCATGAATTTTATCCATGCTCATGGCCTATTGTTGTTGTGAATGAAACAGTAAAACGTAATGTAGCGTATTTATTGTTTTACTGGCAGTTAATAAGCTAGGACACAATCACAACGCAACCTGAAAGGGGTCTTCTGATGACACAACGTATCGCTTTAGTGACCGGCGGCAGCCGTGGCCTGGGTAAAAACGCCGCGTTGAAGCTGGCGGCGAAGGGAACCGACATTCTTCTGACCTATCACAGCAACCGCCAGGCGGCTCTTGATGTGGTGGCGGAGATTGAGCAAAAAGGGGTCAAGGCGGCAGCATTGGCGCTGAACGTCGGCGATTCCTCAACATTCGACGCCTTTGCCAGTGAGGTGGCGCAGGTGCTGGCGCAGAAGTGGGGACGCACTACCTTTGATTATTTACTGAACAACGCTGGGATCGGCCTCAACGTCCCCTTCGCCGAGACCAGTGAAGCGCAGTTTGACGAGCTGATGAACATCCAGTTCAAAGGGCCGTTTTTTCTGACCCAGCGGCTGCTGCCCCTCCTGCAGGACGGGGGGCGGATCCTTAATGTCTCCAGCGGCCTGGCGCGCTTTGCCCTGCCGGGCTATGCGGCCTACGCCGCGATGAAGGGGGCGATGGAGGTCCTGACCCGCTATCAGGCGAAAGAGCTGGGCGGACGGGGGATATCGGTGAACATCATCGCGCCGGGGGCCATTGAGACCGATTTTGGCGGCGGGGAGGTGCGTGATAACGCCGAGGTGAATCGGCATATCGCCGCCCAGACCGCGCTGGGGCGCGTCGGGCTACCGGATGATATCGGCGACGCCATCGCCGCCCTGCTCAGCGATGAGCTGGCGTGGATGAACGCGCAGCGTGTGGAAGTCTCGGGAGGGATGTTCCTCTGAACCCCGCTGTCGTCAGACCGTGAGCGGCGGCGCGCTAGGGCGCATCGCCCTCCGCGCGCAGCCGACCGAACAGCCAGTCGTTGTGCCAGCGTCCGTTGAGCCAGTAGTTCTCCCGCAGCTCCCCCTCCAGCCGGAACCCGGCTTTGAGCAGTAACTGCTTAGACGCCTCGTTGCCGGCGGTGACGGTGGCGGTCAGGCGGCGGACGCCGCCGGTGGTGAAGGCGTAGTCGCACAGCGCGCGCAGCGATTCGTAGCCGTAGCCCCGGCCCTGCGCCGCCGGGGCGAAGAGAAAGCCGACCTCGGCTATGTCGCGCTGATGATGTAGGTAACCGGTGAGGCCGAGCGGGGTATGGGTCAGCCTGTCGCGCACCACCAGGCACAGCCAGTGTGCATCCCCGGGCGTCCACGGCGGCAGCCGCGAATCGAACGCCTCGCGGATGGCCGCCTGCGGCCGGGGGTCGGCCACATAGAGCATGACCTGCGGATCCTGCTGCAGGGAAAGAAAAAACGACCAGTCGTCCAGCTGCAGCGGTGAGCAGCGCAGGCGCGGCGTCAGAAGTTCAGGCATAAGCGTCATTCCGGGCAGGGCGAATCCCCTGAACATAGCAGGAGAAGGCCGCCGGGAACAGCCCGACTAGGTTGGCTCACCGTACAGGCCAATCAGCCGGCGCACCACGCCGTTGGTCCAGCCGAAGCCATCCTGCAGGGGATACTCCCCGCCGCCGCCCTCATGCGGCACGCCGGTGGCGATGTGGTATTTCTCAATCAGCTTGTGGTGCTGCTTGTAGAAGTGGTTGACCGTCTGCAGCCAGCTCCAGGCGATCTCATCTCCCAACGGATCCTGACCGTAGCGTTTAAATCCCTGCACCGCCATCCACTGCAGCGGCGCCCAGCCGTTGGGTTTATCCCACTGCTCGCCGCTTTCGTATTCGGTGGCCATGATCCCTCCGGGGGTGAGCAGGCGGGCCCGCACCGCATCGGCAAGGCGTTCCGCCTGTTCGTGGGTCGCCAGGCCGACGTAAAGGGTGACAATGCTGGCGGCGGAAAACAGCGCCAGCTGTTCGCGGCGCCAGTCATAATCGCGAAAACAGCCGTTCTCATCGTCCCACAGGTAGCGGTTAACCGCCGCCCGCCGATCCTGAGCCTTCTGGCGGAAGGCTGCTTCCGTCTCGCGATCGCCCTTCAGCCCGGAGAGGTTGGCGATGGTCGTCTCCAGCTTGAACAGGAAGGCGTTCAGGTCGATGGGGATAAACTGCGTGGTACGGATACTGGCCAGCCGCGTGATATCCCGCAGCCAGCGGCTGGAGTAGTCCCAGCCGGACGCGGCGCCCGCCCGCAGATCGCGGTAGACTTCATTAGCCGGCCGTCCCGAGTGGCGGGCGGTCTCCACGTCCTCGCGCCACGATTCATCCCGCGGCGTGTCCCGATCGTCCCAGTAGCGATTGAGCAAGGAGCCATCCGGCATGCGCACCACGTGCCGATACGCCTGATGCGGGATCAGCGACTCGGCGCCGTCCATCCAGAAGGCGTGCTCCATCTTCAGATGATCCAGATAGCGCTTCGCGCCGCGCACGCCGTCCTCTTCAAAAAGTTCGACCATCAGGGCGAACACCGGTGGCTGCGAGCGGCTGAGGTAGTAAGTGCGGTTGCCGTTCGGAATGTGACCGTAGGTTTCAATCAGCCAGGCGAAGTTATCGGCCATGCATTTCAGCAGATCTTCCCGGCCGCTCTCCGCCAGCCCCAGCATGGTGAAATAAGAGTCCCAGTAATAGGTTTCGCTAAAGCGGCCGCCGGGGACGATATAGGCCTGCGGCAGCGCCAGCAGCGACGACCAGGGGATATGATCCTGAGGCTCGCGGGTCAGCACCGGCCACAGCTTATCGATGTGCTCTTTCAGCGTCAGGTTGGGGTCGGAGGTGTAAACGTCGGTCTGGCTCTCCGGCAGCCAGAAGTTGTCCTCAACGAACTGCCGTAGATCGAAATCGGGCTGACGTTTGACCTTCCGGTAGTTCCGCAGGATGTCCAGCGGGTCGTGCTTAGGCGCGCAGTCGGGAAACGTTTTGCTGTCGGCAAAAATGCGTGATTTCTGCACGTTGGTAAACAGCTCAAGATAGCGATCCGCCGGGGTGAGGGCGTCAGACGCCGGAAGCCCCTCGATCACCTCAGGCTCCGGTTCAGCGTCAATCATCTCATCCAGCTTTAATTCGTACGGATCGGCTTCGTAGCAGGGATCGATGTCGATCCTTAACTCGTCGTCTTCAACGTGGCGTAATTTCTGGCTGAACATAGCGATACGGACCTCCGGATAGCGTGAGTTCGCGGCCGGGCGTACCCGGCCTTGTCTTTTAAGCGTAGACAGTCGCTTCGGTGAGTGTGAAGCAAACTGTGCGTTAGATCACGCTTTTTCGCCTGCAGGGGACGCCGTGGTTTTTAAGTAACGCCTTGATAAATCATTAATAAGTCCGCGCTTGGGCGAAGATAAAATTCGGAGCATTCATTATGCAACAAAATTTTATCCCGGGGCGCTCACTCCCACGCCGCCTCCAGCATCTCCAGCAGCTGTTCGCTGCTCAGGCTGACCGGATTGGCCTTCATCGATGAGGAGGTGCTGGCGGCCAGCGCCGCCGGCTCCAGCGCGTCGCGCGCCACGCCGAGGTCGCGCAGGGTGCCGAGACCGGCGCGAAGGCTCCATTCCCGCAGACTGTCCCAGACCCGATCCGCCGGAACCTCCAGCCCGTCGGCCAGCCAGCGGCGAACATCGTTGAAGCGCTGGCGCAGGGCGGGGTCGTTTATCTGCGACTCATTCAGCGCCAGCCCAAACGGCAGCAGGCTGCCGCACAGGGCACCATGCGAGGCGCGGCTCAGGCCGCCCAGCGGGCCGGCGAGGCCATGGATCACCCCCAGCCCGGCGTTCGCCAGCGCCAGTCCGCCGCACAGGCTGACCCAGGCCATCTCGTCGCGGCTGGCCGGGCACTCTTTTTCCATCAGAACCTTCAGCGCGCGGATACCCCGCGGGATCGCCTGTTGACAGAGGGCGTCGGTGAAAGGGGTGGCCCGGCTGCAGAGCCACGGCTCTATCACCTGGGTCAGGGCGTCAAGGCCGGAGCTCAGGGTGATACTCCGCGGCGCGTTGTCGGTTAGCGCCGGGTCGACAATCGCCAGGTCAGGCAGCATCCGGTCGTCGCGCAGGCTCACCTTCCGCTGCTGTTCCGGAACGTTGATCACCGCATTTTTGGTAACCTCCGCGCCCGTCCCGGCGGTGGTGGGGATCGCCACGAACGGCAGGGGACTGGCTTCCAGCTGACGGCCCGTTCCCACCACCTCCAGATAGTCGATCACCGGGCCGGTGGCGGGCGCCAGCGCCGCAATCGCCTTACCGGCGTCAATCACCGCGCCGCCGCCGAGGCTGACCACCGCCCTGATCCCTTTCTCGCGCGCCAGCTGGACGCCCTGCTCAATATCGCTAAGCCAGGGTTCGCGACTTATCGCCAGCGTCGTGACCGCAAGCTGCAGCGCCTCCAGCTGCTGGCGGAGAAACGCCGCCCGCTGCGGGCTGGCACCATGCACCAGCAGAATGGGACCACCCTGCTGCGCCAGCCAGGGGGCGGCGCTCTGGGCCTGACCGCGGCCAAAACGAATATTGGCGGGCATCAAAACGGTAAAAGGGGTCAACATGTCGGGTTCCTTTTCGGCAAACAGGCTGGAATCAACTATACACATTATCCAGCGCTCTGCCTTGTTGCTGGCTAGCAATAGAGTAGAGTGAATGAACTGTCTTTTATGGCTGAGGAATCGCTGACGATGCTAACAATTCTGGGCAAACGCTCTTCAATCAATGTACGGAAAGTGCTGTGGACCTGCGAGGAGATCGGGCTGGCGTACCAGCAGGAGGATTACGGCAGCGGGTTTAAGCCCCTGGACACCCCTGAATTTCAGCGCCTGAATCCTAACAGCCTGGTGCCGGTGCTGCTGGACGATGACTTTGTGCTCTGGGAGTCGAACAGCATCTGCCGCTATCTGGCGCGGAAAGCGGAGCGCTGGGATCTGCTGCCCGCTGAGCCGCAGCCCGCCGCCGAGGTGGAGCACTGGATGGACTGGCAGGCGACCGAGTTCAATACTGCCTGGCGCCATGCCTTTATGGGGCTGGTGCGTAAAGATCCTCGCTTTCAGGATCCGGCGGCGATTAAAGAGAGCATTGCCACCTGGACCCACTGTGTGCGCATTGTCGAGGCGCAGTTGCAGCGTACCGGGGCGTGGATAGCCGGCGAGCGCTTCACCCTGGCCGATATCGTGCTGGGGCTGTCGGTGCATCGCTGGAAGATGACGCCCTTTGCGCATCCGGAAATGCCGGCCGTGGAGCGCTGGTATATGGCGCTCAATCAGCGCCCGGCGTTTATGCGCCATGGCAATAACGGCGTGGCCTGAGCATAAAAAAAAAGAAGCCCCTCAGGGCTTCTTTTTATCATCCGGCGCTCGCGTGTTAGCGCATGGTGACGAACTCTTCTGCCGCCGTCGGGTGAATAGCGACGGTATTGTCGAAGTCTTTTTTGGTAGCGCCCATCTTCAACGCCACCGCAAAGCCCTGCAGCATCTCATCCATTCCGAAGCCGATGCCGTGGATGCCGACAATCTTCTCTTCCGGGCCAACGCACACCAGCTTCATGCGGCACGGCTGGCGGTGCGAGGTGACGGCGGTGTACATCGCGGTGAAGGAGGATTTGTAGACCTTCACCGCGTCGTCGCCATACTGCTCGCGCGCCTGCGGCTCGGTTAAGCCGACGGTGCCGATAGGCGGGTGGCTGAAGACCACGGTCGGAATATTGTTGTAGTCCAGATGCTCTTCTGGCTTGTTGTTAAACAAGCGTTCGGAGAGGCGACGGCCTGCGGCCACGGCCACCGGGGTCAGTTCGACGGCGCCAGTGTTATCGCCCACGGCGTAGATGCCCGGCACGCTGGTGTTCTGAAACTTATCGACGACGATGTAGCCTTTATCGTCGGTTTTCACGCCGGTAGCCGCCAGGTTGAAGTTATCGGTCGCCGGTTCGCGGCCAATCGCCCAGATCAGGCAGTCAACGGTCTGGCTGCGGCCATCTTCCAGCTCAAGGGTCAGGCTACCGTCGGCATGCTTCACCACCGCTTTCGGGATGGCGTTGGTATGCAGCTGCGGACCTTCGGCGTTCATCACTTCCACCAGCGTGTCGACGATCAGCGGATCGAAGCTGCGCAGCGGCGCGTGCTTACGCACGAACAGGTGGGTCTCAGCGCCGAGGCCGTTAATCACCCCCGCCAGTTCAACGGCGATGTAGCCCGCGCCGACCACCGCCACGCGCTTCGGCAGCGCCGGCAGTTCGAAGAAACCGTCGGAATCAATACCGTATTCCACGCCCGGAATGTTCGGGTGGCTCGGACGGCCGCCGGTGGCGATCAGGATATGATCGGCGGTAATGGTCTCGCCGTTCACTTCCACGGTGTGGGCATCGACAAAGCGCGCAAACCCTTTGATCACGTCGACGTTATTCTTACCCAGCACGTTGTCGTAGGAGGTATGAATGCGGTCGATATAGGCGCTGCGGCTGGCGACCAGCTTCTCCCAGTCGAAATGGTTGATGGTGGTATCGAAACCGTAGTCCGGGCCGTAAAGATGAATCGCTTCGCGGATCTGCGCCGCATGCCACATCACTTTTTTCGGCACGCAGCCGACGTTGACGCAGGTACCGCCCAGCGCTTTGGCTTCAATCAGCGCGCACTTCTGGCCGTACATGGCCGCACGGTTAATCGAGGCGATACCGCCGCTACCGCCGCCGATGGCGAGGTAATCATAATGTTTGCTCATGCCCATATGTCCTTAATCGTTGATTGCCGCGATTGTAGCGCGAGGCGTAAAAGGTTCCACCGATGGTTGCGATTACTCCGGCACGATCCAGCTGACGGCCGTGTGACCGGTACCGGCCGGCACCAGCTTGCTGTGTAGCCACGGCAGCACATTGTTCATCTGCTGCTCCAGCTTCCACGGCGGGTTGATGACGATCATCCCGGAGGCGGTCATGCCGCGCTGGTCGCTGTCCGGACGCACCGCCAGCTCGATTTGCAGAATTTTGCGGATACCTGTGGCTTCTAAATCTTTGATCATGCGTTTTATTTGCGCGCGCAGCACCACCGGATACCACAGCGCGTAGGTGCCGGTGGCGAAGCGTTTATAGCCTTCGTTAATCCCGGTCACCACCGCCTGATAGTCGGTTTTAATTTCGTACGGCGGGTCGATCAGAATCAGACCGCGGCGCGAGACCGGCGGCAGCTTAGCTTTCAGCTGCTGGTAGCCATCGGCTTTATCGACGCGCGCGCGGCTGTCTTTCTGGAACTCGGCGCGTAGCAGCGGGAAGTCGCTCGGGTGCAGCTCGGTCATCTGCAGGCTGTCCTGCTCGCGGAGCAGCTGGCGGGCGATCAGCGGGGAGCCCGGGTAGTAGCGCAGCTGGCCGTTACGGTTGAAGTGTTCGACCACCGAAATATAGGGCTCAAGCTCTGCCGGCAGGTCGTCCTGCTGCCAGATTCGGGCGATGCCTTCAAGATACTCGCCGGTACGCTCGGCGTGCTCGCCGCTCAGCTGATAGCGGCCCGCGCCGGCGTGGGTGTCCAGGTAGAGAAACGGTTTTTCTTTCTCTTTCAGCGCTTCGATGATCAGGCTCTGAACGGTGTGTTTGAGGACGTCGGCGTGGTTGCCTGCGTGAAAGCTGTGGCGATAACTGAGCATGGATGCAGAGATTCCGGGAAATAAACAAGTTAACCGATAGTTTACCGCAGATCGGCCGAGATTACCGCTGCGCCGCCGCGCTGTTTCATTTCTGCCAAAAGCGTTGCAAAACATAACGCTGTCATAAAAGCGTCAAACGGCCGCGCTAGCGTCGGATACAGGCAAGGTAATTGTTTGAATAAAAGGAAAAATAATGAAAAATCAACTCTCGCTGCTGGCCGTGGCGCTGCTGCTGGCGCAACCGGTTCTGGCTAAAGACATCCCGCTGAACAGAGCGGCGGCCCTCGCCAATAGCGTGACGCCGGCTGCCTCCAGCCAGGCGTATGACGATCTTGAGCAACAGGCGCTGGCGCAGCTGCGCCACGCTCTGCAGGGGGATGCCGCCGCGCTGACACGCGATCGGCTGGCGCACGCGAAACAAAACAAAACCCAGGCCGATACCGCCTGGCTGAAGGCCAGCGGCTATGAATTCCAGACCCGGGCCAATCAGCAGGCGGGCATTGCGCTGCTGTCGGCGTTCAGCAGCCTGCCGGAGACCGTCGTGCAGCAGAATCTGGCGATGGTGACCGCCATTAACCGCGACGCCGTACAGACCACCCGACGTCAGGCGCTGGCCGATGCGGAAGGGATTAGCTACCTCTACTTCCTCAGCGACGCGCTGGGGCCGCGGCTGGGCAACGCGTTTCTGACCGCCTATGACCAGGGCGCGCTGGGGAAAGCGGCGGCGCTGATCAAAGCCTCGGAGGTCAGCACCGGCGAGGCGAAAAAGCACTACAACAATCCGCGGCCGTTTCTGGTGCAGGGCAACACCATTCACCTGGTGCCGGACGACGTGGTGGTGAAGGATAACCAGCCCTATACCGCCGACGGCGGCTCGTTCCCCAGCGGTCACACCAACACTGGCTATACTGATGCGCTGCTGCTGGCGGCGATGATCCCGGAGCGGTTCGACGCACTGGTGGCGCGTGGCGCACGCTATGGCTATTCGCGCATCGTGCTGGGTGTCCACTATCCCCTGGATGTGATCGGCTCGCGGATGGTGGCCGAGCGCAACGTGGCCCATTATCTTAACGATCCGCGCTACCGGGTATTATTTAACGAAGCCCGCGATCAGCTGCGCGCCGCGCTGGCGAAAGCCTGCGGCACATCGCTTGCCGAGTGCGCGAAGAGCAGCGTGAAAGACGATCCCTGGCGCGATCCGGCGATGCGTGATTTCACTCGTTTCACCATGACCTACGACCTGCCGCGCCAGACGGGGCCGCAGCCGCGCCTGCAGGTGCCGAAGGGGGCGGAAGTGCTGCTGGAGGCTGCCCTGCCGCAGCTGTCTGCGGCCCAGCGCCGGGCGCTGATGGTCAATACCGCGCTGCCGGCGGGCTACCCGCTGTCCGGCGCCACCCCCGAGCAGCAGTTCTGGCAGCGGCTGAATCTGTCGGCGGCCTGGGAAATGGCGCAAAAAGGGCATTAATGCGGTTTCCGGCACGCTGCACCGCGTGCCGCGTTTTTCCGGCAACGGGCGGACTTATCGCAGCAATACCCAGGCTGACGCACCGCCCGTCATTGAAATTCCCCCAACTATCCCCCATTCTAGATCTCATGCATAAGCGCCGGACGCGCGCTTCACTCACCCTTTTCAACAGGACAGCGCATATGACCAATCCATTACTGACGCCTTTTTCCCTGCCGCCTTTTTCTGCGATCAAACCAGAGCACGTGGTCCCCGCGGTCACCAAAGCGCTGGAGGATTGCCGGGCCGCAGTGGAAAGCGCGGTGGCGCACGGCGCGCCGTATAGCTGGGAAAATCTTTGCCAGCCGCTGGCGGAAGTGGACGATGTGCTGGGACGCATCTTCTCGCCTGTCAGCCATCTCAATTCGGTAAAAAACAGCCCGGAACTGCGCGAGGCCTACGAACAGACGCTGCCGCTGCTCTCCGAGTACAGCACCTGGGTCGGCCAGCATGAAGGCCTGTATAAAGCCTACCGCGACCTGCGCGATGGCGATAACTACGCCACGCTGAATACCGCGCAGAAAAAAGCGGTTGATAACGCGCTGCGCGATTTCGAATTATCCGGTATTGGCCTGCCGCCGGAGGCGCAGAAACGCTACGGTGAAATCGCCGCGCGCCTCTCTGAGCTGGGCAACCAGTATAGCAACAACGTCCTTGACGCCACCATGGGCTGGAACAAGCTGGTGACCGACGTCGCCGATCTGGCCGGTATGCCGGAAAGCGCGCTGGCCGCCGCTCAGGCGCAGGCCCAGGCCAAAGAGCAGGAAGGGTATCTACTGACTCTGGATATCCCGAGCTACCTGCCGGTGATGACCTACTGCGACAATCAGGCGCTGCGCGAAGAGATGTACCGCGCCTATTCCACCCGCGCCTCCGATCAGGGGCCGAACGCCGGGAAATGGGATAACAGCCCGGTGATGGCGGAGATCCTCGCTCTGCGCCACGAGCTGGCGCAGCTGCTGGGCTTTGACAGCTACGCCTTTAAATCCCTCGCCACCAAAATGGCGGAGGATCCGCAGCAGGTGCTCGACTTCCTCACCGACCTGGCAAAACGCGCCCGTCCACAGGGCGAAAAAGAGCTGGCCCAGCTGCGCGCTTTCGCTAAAACCGAGTTCGGCGTCGAAGAGCTGCAGCCGTGGGACATCGCTTACTACAGCGAAAAACAGAAACAGCATCTCTACAGCATCAGCGATGAGCAGCTGCGCCCCTATTTCCCTGAAAACAAAGTCGTTAACGGTCTGTTCGAAGTGGTGAAGCGCATTTACGGCATTACCGCCAAAGAGCGTACCGATGTCGATGTGTGGCATCCGGAAGTGCGCTTCTTCGAGCTGTATGACGAACACAACGAGCTGCGCGGCAGCTTCTATCTCGACCTGTATGCCCGCGAGCACAAGCGCGGCGGGGCGTGGATGGACGACTGCGTCGGCCAGATGCGTAAGCTGGATGGCTCCCTGCAGAAGCCGGTCGCCTACCTGACCTGTAACTTCAACCGTCCGGTCAACGGCAAACCGGCGCTGTTCACCCACGACGAAGTGATCACCCTGTTCCACGAGTTCGGCCACGGTCTGCACCACATGCTGACCCGCATCGATACCGCCGGGGTTTCCGGCATCAGCGGGGTGCCGTGGGACGCGGTCGAGCTGCCGAGCCAGTTTATGGAAAACTGGTGCTGGGAGCCGGAAGCGCTGGCCTTTATCTCCGGTCATTATGAAACCGGTGAACCGCTGCCGCAGGCGCTGCTGGAGAAAATGCTGGCGGCGAAAAATTACCAGGCGGCGATGTTTATTCTGCGCCAGCTGGAGTTCGGCCTGTTCGATTTCCGCCTGCACGCGGAGTACAAGCCGGAGCAGGGGGCGAAAATCCTTGAGACCCTGGCGGAGATTAAAAAGCAGGTCGCCGTGGTGCCAGGCCCAACCTGGGGCCGCTTCCCGCACGCCTTCAGCCATATCTTCGCCGGCGGTTACGCGGCGGGTTACTACAGCTACCTGTGGGCCGACGTGCTGGCGGCAGATGCCTTCTCACGCTTTGAAGAAGAGGGCATCTTCAACCGCGAAACCGGTCAGTCGTTCCTCGACAACATCCTGAGCCGCGGCGGTTCCGAAGAGCCGATGGTGCTGTTCAAACGCTTCCGCGGGCGCGAGCCGCAGCTGGACGCGATGCTTGAGCATTACGGGATCAAAGGCTGATTGCTACGTGAAGATCTGCTTAATTGATGAAACGGGCGCCGGAGACGGCGCCTTATCTGTTTTGGCCGCCCGCTGGGGGCTGGAGCAGGATGACAATAACCTGATGGCGCTGGTGTTGACCGCTGAGCATCTGGAGCTGCGTAAGCGCGATGAGCCTAAGCTTGGCGGTATCTTCGTCGATTTCGTCGGCGGGGCGATGGCCCACCGGCGCAAGTTTGGCGGCGGCCGCGGTGAAGCGGTAGCCAAAGCGGTGGGCATTAAAGGCGATTATCTGCCGGATGTGGTTGACGCCACCGCCGGCCTGGGGCGCGATGCCTTTGTGCTGGCGTCGGTCGGCTGTCGCGTGCGGATGCTGGAGCGCAATCCGGTGGTCGCCGCGCTGCTCGACGATGGTCTGGCCCGCGGCTATGCCGATGCGGAAATCGGCGGCTGGCTGCAGGAGCGGCTGCAGCTGATCCACGCCTCCAGCCTGACGGCGCTGACCGATATCACCCCGCGTCCGCAGGTGGTCTACCTCGACCCGATGTTCCCGCATAAGCAGAAAAGCGCGCTGGTGAAGAAAGAGATGCGCGTTTTTCAGTCGCTGGTGGGGCCTGATTTAGACGCCGATGGCCTGCTGGCCCCGGCGCGCCAGCTGGCGACCAAACGGGTGGTGGTAAAGCGCCCGGATTACGCGCCGCCGCTGGCGGAAGTCGCCACGCCGAACGCGGTGGTGACCAAAGGGCATCGGTTTGATATTTACGCCGGCACGCCGGAGTAATATTACCCCGTGGTGGTATCTCCCGGATAGCGGCGCAACGCGCCTTATCCGGGCTACCGCATTGTAGCCCGGCTCAGCGTAGCGCAAGCCGGGAACCGTAATATTTAAACAAACGGCGCCAGTGCGGGTCGGCCATCTTAAACGGTTACTCGGCGCTGGCCGGGGTATTAATCATCCGGTTCAGCCACGGCACCATTAGCGCCATCACCACCGTGACCCCCAGGGTCACCAGGCCAATTTTACTGAACACGCTGGTGTAAACCGGCAGCGTCTGCAGCGGGTCGGTGATATTTTCCGGCACCGCGGTGAAGGTCGCCACATAGCCGCCGAGCAGGAACGCGGCGGCCTGGGTCAGGAACCACATCCCCAGAATAAAGCCCATCAGATGCTGCGGCACCAGCGCGGCGACCATCGCCAGCCCCAGGGCGCTGATCAGCAGCTCGCCCAGGCTCTGGAACAGATAAACCAGCACAATAAACCACGGCGAGGTTAATCCCTGGGCGTCGGCGAACCACATCCCGGCGGCCGCGGCGGTCAGGAAGCCCAGCGCGCAGAGGAACATCCCGAGGGTAAATTTCACCGGCATGGTCAGGTCTTTACCCTTATGACCGAGATGGGTGTAAATCGCCGCCAGCACCGGGCTGGCTACCACCACCCAGAAGGGGTTCAGCGCCTGGAAGCTGACCGGGTTGATGGTAAAACCCAGGATCTGATGATGGACGTTGTTGATGGCGAAGAAGTTCAGCGAGGTCGGCATCTGGGCGTAGAGAATGTAAAACAGCACCGCCTCGATCATCAGGATAAAGGCGACGAACATTTTGTTGCGCCCGGTTTTATCAAGGCGAAACGCCTCGCGGAAAAAGAACGCAATGACCACGACCGACAGGACAATCAGCACCAGGTTGGCGATCATCACGTTATGCATCAGCCAGGCGCAGAGAAAAATCATTACCACCGTACCGGCCAGCACCAGCGCCAGATTGCGCAGGCTGAGGGGGCGGTGATCGGGCTCGGAGCCAATATCTTTTACCATCCCGCGGCAGGCGAAGTAGACCAGCAGCGCGATAATCAGCCCCGCGCCGCACAGGTTATAGGTCACCGCGTAGCCAAACTTTTCCGCGATCACCGGCGCCAGCGACAGCGACAGCAGCGAACCGATGTTTATCGACATATAAAACAGGGTGAACGCCCCGTCGAGACGGGCATCCTTCGGCGGATAGCATTTTGACAGCAGGCTCGCCGGGTTGGCTTTAAACAAACCGTTGCCGACGGCGATGGTGCCGAGGGCGATAAAGATCAGCTGCGGTTTCAGCAGCGACATCCCGGTCATAAAGTAGCCGATAGCCAGCACAACCGCGCCGAGCACCAGGGTACGTTTGGTCCCCAGAAGATGGTCGCCCACGTAGCCGCCGATCGAGATCAGCCCGTAAACCAGCGCCGCGAAGGCGCCGAAGGTGATAAAGGCCTGTTCCTGAGAGAAGCCCAACTGTTTAACAAAGAAGACCGCCAGGATCCCCTGAACGCCGTAATAGCCAAAACGTTCCCAGAGCTCCACAAAGAAGATCATGAAGAACGGACGAGGTTGCTGCAGCAAACCCGTAGGTGCAGTTGTATTCATATTCCTTCGCCTTGTATTACTTTCCCAAAAAGTATGAACGCGTATGCCAGAACGCGCCGAAAATGTCTGATAACTCGCCATGCTGCGGTTATTGGCTTAATGAGTAGATTATTATATAGATGTTTTAGTGAATAACTGGCTGATCACACTAATTGAATAGCTTTTTTATGGAGTTAATCTCTGTTGTCTGGCGGGGCAGAAGCGAAAATAAAAACGCCCGCAGCGGCGGGCGTCTGGCATGACACAACGGGAGGGTTATTCGTCTTCTTCGTCGCGCAGCGGGACGATCAGCATGTCGACATGGACGGTGTTGATCAGCTGACGGGCAGAGGACATCAGCTTGCTCCAGAAGTCCTGATGATGGCCGCAGACCACCAGGTCCATATCGTATTTTTTAATCGCATCGACCAGCACCTGACCGAGGTCGCCGCTGCCGCTCAGGGTCTCGGTGATCGGGTAGCCGGCGTTGGTTGAGAGCTCGGTCAGCGCGTGATGGGTCTCTTCGGAGATGCGTTTTTGCATATCGCCGAGGTTCACGTCAATCAGCCCGGTGTAGAGGTCGGAGTAATTTACATCCACGTGGATCAGGGAGACTTTCGCGTTATAAGGGCGGGCCATAGAAACGGCTTTTTCAACCAGTACTTTACTCTCCGGGGACAGGTCTACTGCAATCAGAATATGTTTGTAAGCCATAGTGTTACTCCTTCCATAAGTTTGTCGATGACCATTGGACCTGACAGCTGGCGCTGCCGTTTCGCCCGCGTCCTGCGTGCTACATTCGCGGGAGGGTAGCCTTTAAGGACTTCATTGTAGAAGATATTTCTTACCTTATAGCGCCCCCCGCACTCCGTCAATGCACTGGGTTCACCTAAAAGCTAAACAAATTTATCCGTCTTACGTATTGATAACGAATAACCTTGTGGTAAAAAAATTAATGGATCTCCTACACTATTTAATGAGCCGGTCGGAAAAATAAATGTGATCGGAATCGCACTCTTTACGGTATTGTCGTCGGTTATTTGGGGAGCGGTAGCCGCGGAGGATTTCTCCGTGGGCGGGTCGCCGGGGAGGAGGTATGATCAGCACTATTGCGCTGTTTTGGGCCCTGTGTGTCGTTTGTGTGGTGAATATGGCACGCTACTTCTCATCGTTGCGTGCATTATTGGTTGTGCTACGTGGTTGCGATCCCTTGCTCTATCAGTACGTCGATGGCGGCGGCTTTTTTACCTCGCACGGGCAGCCCAGCAAACAGATGCGGCTGGTCTGGTATATCTATGCCCAGCGCTACCGTGACCATCATGACGATGAATTTATTCGTCGCTGCGAACGTGTTCGTCGCCAGTTTATTCTGACCAGCGCCCTGTGCGGCCTGGTGGTGGTGAGCCTGATTGCGCTGATGATCTGGCACTAACGATATTTTCAGAATAAAAAACGGGCCAGCAAGCTGGCCCGTTTTGAACGAATAACGCTTAAATCAGCTTCAGGGAGAGCCAGTAAAGGACGCCTGAAAGGATAATCGCTGCCGGCAGGGTCAGTACCCAGGCCATCAGAATGCTGGTTACCGTCTTTTTCTGCAGACCACCGCCATCCACCAGCATCGTCCCCGCTACCGAGGAGGAGAGCACGTGGGTGGTGGAAACTGGCATCCCGGTGTAGCTCGCCAGACCGATTGAGACCGCTGCGGTCATCTGCGCCGACATCCCCTGGGCGTAGGTCATACCCTTCTTACCGATCTTCTCACCGATGGTGGTCGCCACGCGGCGCCAGCCGATCATGGTGCCAATACCCAGCGCCAGCGCGACCGCCATGATAATCCAGATTGGCGCGTACTCGATGGTGCTCAGCATATCGGTTTTCAGTTTCTTCAGCAGACGCTGGTCGTCAGCGCTTACGTCCGGCAGTTTCGCCACTTTGTCGGTAGTGTCGGAGATGCAGAGCATGATGCGACGCAGCTGGCCGCGCTGTTCCGGTTTTAGCGACTCGTAGTTCTCAACGCCGGTCAGCATGGTCTTCACGCGGTCAAGGGCGTTGATGGTGTTCGCCGGATGGCAATGAAACTCGCCGTTGGCCGCGGTATTGGTGTCCGGAGAGGGAACCAGCTGGTCAACGCCGGTGGCTTTCTTCAGCAGGTCAGGGCGCTGCTGGAAGAAGGTTTCCACGTTGTTGACCGCATCGCGGGTACGGGTGATTTCGTAACCGGAGGCGTTCATATTCACCACGAAGCCCGCCGGGGCGACGCCGATCAGGACCAGCATCACCAGACCAATGCCTTTCTGTCCATCGTTAGCGCCGTGAGAGAACGACACGCCGATAGCGGACAGGATCAGGGCGATACGGGTCCAGAACGGCGGCTTTTTCTTGCCGTCTTTCTTTTCACGCTCCGCCGGAGTCAAGTGGATACGCGCCCGTTTTTTGGTGCCGCTCCAGTAGCGGCGCAGCAGGAAAATCAGGCCGCCCGCAATCACCAGACCAACGATAGGCGAGATGATAAGCGAACCAAAAATGCCGAT
Organism: Klebsiella sp. GB_Kp047; assembly: GCF_040065235.1. Taxonomy (NCBI): domain Bacteria; kingdom Pseudomonadati; phylum Pseudomonadota; class Gammaproteobacteria; order Enterobacterales; family Enterobacteriaceae; genus Klebsiella; species Klebsiella sp. GB_Kp047. The sequence goes on from NZ_JBEAJG010000029.1 coordinate 182,804, forward strand.
GACTTTCGGGATATTCAACGCATCAACCACGGAGGTGCCTGTCATCAGCGCATTGGTTAAACCAATACCGATGATGGCGCCAATCAGGGTATGAGAACTGGATGCCGGAAGACCGAAGTACCAGGTCCCGAGGTTCCAGATGATCGCCGCCAGCAGCATAGAGAACACCATGGCGAGGCCATGCGCGGAACCCATGTTAAGCAGCAGATCGGTCGGCAGCATATGCACGATGGCATAGGCTACGCTGAGACCGCCCAGCAGAACGCCGAAGAAGTTGAAGAGCGCCGCCATCGCCACAGCGAGCTGTGAGCGCATAGCGCGAGTGTAGATAACCGTAGCCACCGCGTTTGCGGTATCATGGAAACCGTTAATCGCTTCGTAAAACAGTACAAAAGCTAAAGCAAGCAATAATAATAGTCCGGTATGTAAATCCAGACCGGCAAATAAATGTAGCATAGGACGTTACGCCATTTTGAGGACATGAACGCGGCGCATTATCAGTGACTTTAGCGGCGCGGGCAAAGTGAAATATAGACTTTTTTTGATTTTCTTCCTGTTTAGGTTTTACCCTGTTGGGAGTAATCCTATATCTTTCAATGATGTATCTAATGCGGGATTTTTCCCGCTGGTGTGACCAGAGTGAAATATTTACAAAACCCGACAATTGGGGAACGAGGAATGCGGTGTGGAAAGGTTTGATGCCATTGTCGTTGGCGCCGGAGCGGCGGGAATGTTTTGCGCAGCGCAGGCGGGGCAGCTTGGCTGTCGCGTCCTGCTGCTCGACAACGGCAAAAAGCCGGGGCGAAAAATTCTGATGTCCGGCGGCGGCCGCTGCAACTTTACCAATATGTATGTCGAGCCGGCGGCCTATTTGAGCCAAAACCCGCATTTTTGCAAATCAGCCCTGGCGCGCTACACCCAGTGGGACTTTATCGAGCTGGTCGGCAAATATGGCATCGCCTGGCATGAGAAAACCCTCGGTCAGCTGTTTTGCGATGATTCGGCGGAACAGATCGTCACTCTGTTGCTGGCGGAATGCGAAAAGGGCGGCGTGCAGATCCGCCTGCGCAGCGAAATTCTCAGCGTGGAGCGCGACGAGCAAGGCTATCGGCTTCAGGTGAACGGCGAAACGCTGGCGACCAAAAAGCTGGTGATCGCCTCCGGCGGCTTGTCGATGCCGGGCCTCGGCGCCTCGCCGTTTGGCTATAAAATCGCCGAGCAGTTCGGCCTGAAGGTGCTGCCGACCCGTGCGGGTCTGGTGCCGTTTACCCTGCACAAGCCGCTGCTTGAGCAGCTCCAGGTTCTCTCCGGCGTCTCGGTGCCGTCGACCATCACCGCCGAGAACGGCACCCTGTTCCGCGAAAATCTGCTGTTCACCCATCGCGGCCTTTCCGGACCGGCGGTGCTGCAAATTTCCAGCTACTGGCAGCCCGGTGAGTTCGTCACCGTGAATCTGCTGCCAGACTGCAATCTTGAGGAATTCCTTAACGAGCAGCGCGGCGCGCATCCCAACCAGAGCCTGAAAAACACCCTCGCGATGCAGTTGCCGAAGCGGCTGGTGGAGTGTCTGCAGCAGCTGGGGCAAATTCCTGATGTCACGCTGAAGCAGCTGAACGTTCGCGATCAGCAAGCGCTGGTGGAGACGCTGACCGCCTGGCGCGTGCAGCCGAACGGCACCGAAGGCTACCGGACGGCGGAAGTGACCCTCGGCGGCGTGGACACCAATGAGCTCTCGTCGCGTACCATGGAGGCGCGTAAGGCGCCGGGCCTCTTCTTTATCGGCGAAGTGATGGACGTCACCGGCTGGCTCGGCGGCTATAACTTCCAGTGGGCATGGTCAAGCGCCTGGGCCTGCGCGCAGGCGCTGGTGGAAGGGTAATCTAAGCGTTCGGGCGCCCTGGCGCCCGAACGTATATGATCAGTTCAACCCAAGAAAATACTGGGCGATTTTGAAATAGATAATCAGTCCGGTGCCATCGATCAGCGTGGCGATAAACGGCGCGGAAACCACCGCCGGGTCGATGCCGATCCGTTTAAGCACCATCGGAATGACCGACGAGACAACTGCGCTCCACAGGGTAATGCATACCAGCGTCAGGCTGACGATCAGCGTGATTTCCATGCCGATGCCCATCATCCAGGCGCGCAGGCAGCCCGCCAGCCCCAGCGTTAAGGCAATCAGAAACGAGGTCGACACCTCTTTGCGGATCACCCGCCCCATATCGCGCAGCCGTACTTCTCCCAGCGCCATCGAGCGCACCAGCGTCGAAGTGATCTGCGTTCCGCTGTTGCCGCCGGTGCCGATGAGCAACGGAATAAAGAAGGCCAGCGCAATGGCCGACTCCAGGGCTTCTTCGAAATGCTGCAGCACGCTGCTGGTGTAGGCTTCGGCCACGAACAGCAGCAGCAGCCACACCGAGCGTTTCTTCCACAGCGTCCAGGGGCTGATGTCCAGATACGGTTTTTCCAGCGGCAGCGTCGCCCCCTGCAGCTGAGCGTCCTCGGTGACGTCATCCTCCAGCAGATGGGCGATCTCCTTTTCCATCAGGCAGCCGACCAGCTCGCCTTTATCGACGACGGGAACCAGCTCGAGGCCGCGATCGTTGAGCTCGGCAATGACCTGCGGGCGTTCATCGTCAGGTTTGACGCGGAACAGGCAGCTGTCCATCAGGTAGCGGATAGACTGCCCGACATCCCCTTCCTGCAGTAGCTTTTTGACCGACAGGCTGCCGCGCAGCTTTTTACCGGCGACAACAAACACCTGGCCGGGAATATCATCGCTGGTGAGCTGCGAGATAAAGTGCTCCCGCGCCTCATGGACGCTGAGATGTTCCTGCAGCGTAATAAAGTCGGTACGCATGTACTGGGCGATGGCATCGCCGTTGAAGCCAGAGGTCGCCTGATGGGCGGCGCAGAGTTGAATGGAAGACATGATTAAAATCCCTATAAAAAATCACTCATAGGGGCGAACAAGACAGGGTTAGCGCAGGCAGATCCCTACGTCCTGGTTTTAGCACTGCATAACGTATCTGAACGGTCATGACCGCCAGAAGTTACCTTGGCAACACCTTGATTCGATGGAAGCCTGTATTTCCCTTAGTGGTCTCTCTCGATACCAACAGGGCGGTAACTTGTATTTATGCAGGAGCCTCGCCATAACGAGATCGTTAAATGAAGCGCCATTATTGGCGAAGCGGGATAATTCACAAAGCGTATAATTTATGTGGTTTATCAACTGTTGATAAACCACCCAAGAATTTTCAAATCGTTAATCATCCGCTAAACACTGCAAATGCCCATGGCGCACGCCGCGCTGGGCAATCACGTCGTCGGCAAAATGCTGTATCTCGACCATGTCTCCCTTCAGCACCGCAATCTCAAGGCAGTCGTCATGACTGATATGCACATGCAGCGTGGCGACGGAGAGATCGTGATGATGATGCTGGGTGGCCATCAGCCGGCTCGCCAGTTCGCGTTTTTCATGCTCGTACACATATGACAGGACGGCATAACCGCGCCGCGGCTCCGACGGTGCGGGATCCTGGTTGAGGGCGTCTCGCAGAATATCGCGTACCGCCTCCGAACGATTGTGGTAGCCGCGGCGGGCGCTGAGCGCATCGAGAGCGGCCAGCAGGTCATCATCAAGAGTCAGGGTTACGCGCTGCATGGCATGGCCTCGTTAAGCAGAGTGGCAGGAAAAGGTGGCAGCACCGCCTGCTGGAGCGCCTGTCCGGCAGGGGAGCGCAGGCGCAGCGGTAGACTGACCGTTGCGGTTTCGACGATGCGTCCGTGCTCCATCACCAGCACCCGCTGGCAAAAGCGCTCCACCAGCCGCAGGTCGTGAGTGATGAACAGGCAGGCGGTGCCAAACTGGGCTTGCAGGCGCTTCAGCAGGGCGATAATCTCCGCCTGCAGCAGCAGATCGAGATTCGAGACCGCTTCATCCAGAATCAACAGCTGCGGCCGTACTGCCAGGGCGCGAGCCAGGCAGACGCGCTGCAGCTGTCCGCCGCTGAGCTGCGACGGGCGTTTATCGAGTAGCGTCGTGGAAAGGTCGACCGCCTGCAGCATCTCTTCCACCTGACGCGCGCGTTCCTCGCGCGACAAGCGCAACAGATGGCGCAGCGGCTCGCTGACGATCTCGCGCACCGTTTTGCGCGGATTCACCGCGCTGAAGGCGTCCTGAAACACCAGCTGAATATCGCGGCGGAAGGCGCCGACGGCCTCGCCCTTCAGGGCGGTCAGCGGTGTGCCGCGCCAGACAATATCGCCGTGCTGCGGCGTTTCCAGGCCCACCAGCATCCGCGCCAGGGTGCTCTTGCCGCAGCCGCTGCGCCCGAGCAGGGCCACCGTTTCGCCGGGGGCGATGGCGAGTTGGACCTCGTGCAGGACCCTGCCGTGGTGCGGGTAATTGTGGCTCACCCCGGTGACGCTGAGTAAATTCATGCTGTTTTCTCCAGTCCGTACAGCGCCAGATGCGCCGCCAACAGGCGTTGGCTCAGCGGGTGCTGTGGGGCGCTGAACAGCGTATTTACATCGCACTGTTCAACGAGGCGACCGTTCTCCATGACCGCTACGTAATCCGCCAGCCGCGCCACAACGCCCATGTCATGGGTCACCAGCAGCAGCCCCAGACCGCGGCTGGCGACGATATCCGCCAGCAGATTGAGGATCCGCGCCTGGGCGATGGCATCGAGGTCGGTGGTCGGTTCGTCGGCGATGATAAAGGGCGCGCGGCTGAGCAGGGCGAGGGCGACCATCATCCGTTGCAGCATGCCGCCGCTCATCTCAAAGGGGTAGCGTTTCAGCAGCGCCCGCGGATTATCCAGACCCACCTCTTCCATTGCCGCCAGCAGGGCGGCGTCACTTGCTTCGCGGCCCGCCGCCCGGCAGGTTTCCCGGGCGTGGGCGGACATGGTATGCAGCGGATTAAAGGCGCTGCGTGGGTTCTGCATGATAGTGGCGATAGTCGCGCCGCGCAGCTGTTCGCCGTGCACCGGCATGCCGTCAAGCAACACCCGGCCGGCGGTCTGGTTGACGCCGGGCGGCAGCAGGCCCAGCGCGGCGGCGCAGGTGAGCGATTTCCCGCTGCCGCTGCTGCCGAGCAGCGCCAGTACCTGGCCGCGGCGCAGGGTAAGCGAGACGTCGCTGACCAGCGGGCGGTCGGCGGTAAGGGCGATCTGTTGCAGTTGGATCTTCTGCGGCATCAGTGGCTATGCTCCGCGATCAGGTGAGGATCGAGGCGATCGCGCAGCGCGTCGCCCAGCAGGTTAAAGGCCATCACGCTGATGAACAGCGCCAGCCCCGGCCAGACCATCTGCAGCGGCTGGGTCCAGATATACTGCCGGGCGTCGTTGATCATCACCCCCCATTCCGCCGTCGGCGCGCTGACGCCGAGGCCAAGGAACGACATGCCGGCCACGTGAAGCATCATATGACCGATATCCAGCGAGGCGAGCACCAGCAGCGAGGGGATCACCGCCCCTGCCAGATGGTCGCTGAACAGCCGCCACTGGCTGGCGCCGCTCAGGCGGGCGGCGAGGATAAATTCGCGCTGGCGCAGGGAGACCACCAGATTACGCACCATTCTGGCGTACCAGGCCCAGTGCGACAGCGCAATGGCGAGGATCACGTTGGTCAGCCCGGTACCCAACACCCCCACCATAAAGAACGACAGGATCGAGGTCGGAAAGGTCATAAACAGTTCGGCGAGGCGCATCAGGCCGCGGTCGGCGCGGCCGCCCAGCAGCCCGGCGCTGCCGCCAACCGCCAAACCGATCAGCAGCACCAGCAGCAGGCAGGCCATTACCGCCCCCAGCGAGACGCGGGTGGCGGCCAGCAGGCGCGAGAAAATATCCCGTCCAAGATGATCGGTTCCCAGCCAGTGCGCCCCCCCTGGCGGCAGCAGCCGCTGCTGCAGGTTAATCGCCGCCGGATCCCAGGGCAGCCACCAGCCGCTGCCGAGGGCGATGACCGCCAGCAGCGCGATAACCAGCAGGGCCAGTTTCACCGGCCAGCGGAAGTTTCGCAGCCATCTCATACGCTCACCTCCTCATGGCGGCGCAGGCGCGGGTCGAGCGCCGCGTTAAGCACATCCACCGCCAGGTTAGCCAGTACGAACACCGTGACCATCATCAGGGTAAAGCACTGAATCACCGGATAATCGCGATTGAAGATCGCGGAAACCGCGTAGCGGCCAACCCCCGGCCAGGCAAAGATATTTTCGATAATCATCGTGCCGCCGATCAGCTCGCCAATGTGCATGCCCATGGCGGTCACCACCGGCAGGGTGGCGTTGCGCAGGATATGCCGCCGCTCCACCTGGCGCGTGCTCAACCCGCGCAGCCGCGCCCATACCACGTGACGCTGGCCGGAGACCTCCAGCATGGTGGCGCGCAGCAGCCGGGCGTTAATCGCCAGCGACATAAAGGCGATGGAGACGGCGGGCAATATCAGGTGCTGCCAGTCGCCGTATCCCATCGCCGGGAGCCACTGCAGATGCACGGAAAAGAGCATCACCAGCAGAAAGGCTAGCCAGAAGTTCGGCATCGACACGCCGAGGAAGGCAATCAGCCGTACAGCAAAATCCGGCAGGCGATCGCGATGGCGCGCCGCCCAGATCCCCAGCGGCAGCGAGGTGACGAGGATCAGCGCCAGCGCCGCGCCGGTAAGCAGCAGGGTGGCCGGCAGGAAGTGCAGCAGGTCGTCCAGCACCGGCCGCCGGGTGGCATAAGAGAGGCCGAAGTCCAGGTGCAGCGCCCGCCACAGCCAGTGCAGATACTGCATCGCCAGCGGCTGGTTGAGACCCAGCAGTTCGCGGGTCGAGGCGACCATCTCTTCCGTGGGCGGCAGATTCGACAGGCGCAGATAATCCAGCGCCGGGTCGCCGGTGCCGAGCCGCAGCAGCAGAAAGATGATGGCGGAGGCGGCGAGCAACAGCGGGATCAGCAGCAGCAGGCGGCGTAAAATATAGCGTAGCATTATGGTGTTACCGGTTTAATCTGGTCGAACGGGATCTCGGTGGTCACCGGCGCGAACGGGATCTCGCCGACCTCCTGGCGCGCAACTGACATCAGCGAGACATAGCTGATGGGTAGGTACACCGCGTCCTGATGCAGACGGGTCAGCACATCGTGGTACAGCCGTTTCCGCTGCGCCTCGTCGCTGGTGGTCAGCACCTCGCTAATCTCTTTATCAATCAGCGCTTTGTCGGGCAGGCCGCGCTGGGCCTGATAATCGGCATGCGAGGGCACGCGCATCGAGCTTAAAAAGGCATGCGGATCGTAGGGGGCGCCCCAGGTGCGATTGAAGATCATGCCGAACCGGCCTTCGCGCTGGCGCGCATAGATGCTGCTTTCCTCCTCGCCCACCAGGGTGACGCGGACGCCGACCTCCCGCAGATTGGCCTGAATAATTTCGGCCATCGATTTAGCCAGCGCGTCGGTGCCGATAAACGCCAGCTCAATCGCCAGCGGTTGCCCGGCTTTTTGTCGCCAGGGCTGGCCTTCCGGCTGCTGCCAGCCGGCCTGCGCCAGCAGGGCGCGGGCTTTTGCCGGATCGTAACGGCGTGGCGTCAGATCCTGCGGGGCGTAGGGGACCGAGGGCGCAAACAGGGTGTCGGCAACCTGCTGGGTGCCGTAGAGCACGCTATCGACGAGGGTCTGCTTGTCGACGGCGTAGTTGAGCGCCTCGCGAACCGCCTGCTCGCGGGTCGGGCCCTGGCTGGCGTTCAGCGCCAGCATCACCGTCTCCGTCGGGGCGGAGAGTCGAGCCACGTAGCCGGGGTGATGACGAAAGCGTTCGAAGGTATCCAGCGGTAGCAGCCCTTCGTCGCCGTAGAGCATGTCGATTTCCCCGGTTTCGAACGCCACCGCGCGGCTGGTGGCGTCAGGGATCACTTTGATGGTGATTTGCTGCAGCGCGGGTTTATTACCCCAGTACTGTTCGTTGCGTACCAGCACGTCGCGCTGATTGAGCTGCGAGCTCGCCAGTCGCCACGGCCCGGTGCCGATCGGGGCTTTGATGCCGTTGGCGGTGCCGCCATCGATAAACTGCGAGGGGGCGATAAAGCGGAACGGGCGGGGCAGGGCCAGCTCTTGTAGCAAAGGGGCGTAGGCGCTTTTCAGGGTGATCTGCAGCTCGCTGGCGCTGAGCGCCCGCACGTCGGTTATCTGATTGGCGAGCTCAAGCCAGGCGTGGCGTTGACGGTTGGCGAGCACCGCCTGGAAATTCGCCGCTGCGGCCTGGGCGGTAAAGGGTTCGCCGTTGGAGAAGGTCACATCCTCGCGCAGGGTGAACCACCAGGTTTTACCATCGTCGGAGTGACGCCAGCGGGTCGCCAGCCAGGGCTGCACGCTGCCGTCAGCCTGATACTTCACCAGCGGCTCATAGACCATGCTTTGGGCAAACATCTGGTTGGGGGTATAAAGATGCGGATTCAGCGGGCCGACGTTCACCGGCCAGGCGGTGGTGAGCGAGTGCTGCGCGGCCTGAGCCAGCAGAGGGACGCAGGCGATCAGCGCCAGCAGAGTGAGGCGGAAAATAGACAAGACGGCAATCTCAACGACAGGAAAGTATGACGATTTTAGTGATTCATCATACTTTCGGAGTAACCTGGATCAATATTGCGCCGAAAAGTATAAGTAATCCGTATGATTATGCGCAGGGGCAGGCGCCGCTTTACCCCTCAGGGCGCCCGGAACAACCCCAGCAGCGTGGCCACCTGTTCGTCGATCGGCGCCAGATCCCGCTTGACGATCAGATGCAGCGGCGTCGCGCGGCGCGCGCCATGGCTGAGGGGCAGCCGCTTCAGCACGCCCTGATCGAGATGGGAACGAATGCGCTCTTCCGGCAGCCAGCTGAAGCCGACCTGATACATCACCGCATCAATGGCGGCGTCAATGGTGGAGAAAGTCCAGGCGTCACGCGTCGCCTGGCCATCGCCGGTCTGGTCGGCAATGCGCACCAGCGGCCATGGCGCCAGCGCGCTATCCTCCAGCGGACCGTCGAGGGCGGCGAGAGGATGGTCGCGGTGGGCGACGGCGATAAAATCAATATTCATCAGCCACTCTCCGCGGCCGGTAATATCCTGGCGGCGGGTCAGAACCATGACATCGGCTTCCGTTCGCGCCGCACCCTCGTCATCCATATTTTCCAGCACTTCGGTGAGTCTGACCTGCGTCTGCGGATAACGCTGCTGAAACTGGCGCAAAATGGCGAACAACCGCTGGCGCGGGAAAATGCTGTCGACCACCAGATCCAGACGGGTGCGCGCCCCGTTGCGCAGAGTGGCGGCATGCGTCTCAACGTAGGCGAAGGCCTGTAGCAGCGGTTTGACCTGATTCAGCAGCAGTTCGCCGGCCGGGGTCAGCACCGCCCGCCGCCCGGACGGCGCCAGCAGCGCTACCCCTAAACGCTCCTGCAGCAGCGCGAGGTTATAGCTCACCGAAGACTGGCTGCGATTGGTCTCCTCCGCCGCTCTGGCAAAGCTCCCCAATTCCACTACCTTTTCGAGTAACGCCCACTGCTCCAGGGTTGTCTTGTGCATAATCAATCTAAAATTTGGATGTATTTAATCCAAACATAGCGTTATTCATTCAATTTTTAAAGACGTATGCTGTCCTCAACAACACAGAGGAGAATAAATGATGAGCACTTTCGACAAACATGACCTCAGCGGCTTTATCGGTAAACATCTGGTCTACACCTACGACAACGGCTGGAACTACGAAATTTACGTCAAAAACGGCCACACCCTCGACTACCGTATTCACAGCGGCATCGTTGGCAATCGCTGGGTGAAAGATCAGGAAGCGTACATCGTGCGGGTGGGGGAAAGTATCTACAAAATCTCATGGACCGAACCGACCGGTACCGACGTCAGCCTGATCGTCAACCTGGGCGATAAACTGTTCCACGGCACCATTTTCTTCCCGCGCTGGATCATGAATAACCCGGAAAAAACCGTCTGCTTCCAGAACGATCACATTCCTCTGATGAATTCGTACCGCGATGCCGGCCCGGCCTACCCGACGGAAGTGATTGACGAGTTTGCTACTATCACCTTCATTCGCGACTGTGGCGCGGATAATGACGAGGTTATTAATTGCCCGGCAAGTGAATTGCCAGCTGATTTTCCTGCAAATTTGTAATTAAGCAGAAATAACTTTGTGATCTGCGCTAACTTTTTGTCATCAAGCGTGACAAAGACAGCGTCATTAATTGTTATCTGGTTTAACCCCCGTTTACTTTCCGCGATAGCGTTCCTGTTTTCTTTTCCAGACAGGAACGCTTTTTTGTCAAAATTCTGCCATAAATAAAACCTATCATTCTGTTTCTTAATGATTTATTTGGCTATGCTGAGAAAAGATTAATTTCTTAATATTATCCTAAGCAAGGTCGACTACATTAATAGTGGTCGAAATACCCTGAAATGGAATGCCGCGCTGAACTCACTTCATTTTAATTTCGTTTAAGTCCGCAGGCGCAGGATATTTTATTCTAACGACCCAGGTTTGTGCGTGGGTCATCTACAGAACAGGATGATGATGAGCGATTTTTTGCCTTTTTCGCGCCCGTCGATGGGCGACGCAGAGCTGGCAGCCCTGCGTGAAGTTTTAACGTCGGGCTGGATCACCACCGGACCGAAGAATCAGGCACTTGAAGCGGCATTTTGCCAGTTGACCGGCAACCGCCACGCGATTGCCGTCAGTTCAGCGACCGGCGGGATGCATGTGACCCTGATGGCGCTGGGTATTGGCCCTGGCGATGAAGTCATTACACCTTCCCAGACCTGGGTCTCCACTCTCAATATGATCTGCCTGCTGGGCGCCACGCCGGTAATGATCGATGTCGATAACGACAATCTGATGATCACCCCTGAGGCGGTGGCAGCGGCGATCACCTCGCGTACCAAAGCGATTATTCCTGTGCACTACGCGGGGGCGCCAGCCGATATCGACGCCATTCGCGCGGTGGGCGAGCGCCATGGCATTCCGGTGATCGAAGACGCCGCCCATGCGGCGGGGACCCACTATAAGGGCCGCCACGTAGGCTGGCAGGGGACCGCGATTTTCTCGTTCCACGCGATCAAAAACATGACCTGCGCTGAAGGCGGCCTGATTGTCACCGACGACGACGAGCTGGCCTCCCGTATCCGCAGCCTGAAATTCCATGGCCTTGGCGTGGACGCCTATGACCGCCAGACCCATGGCCGCGCGCCGCAGGCGGAGGTGATCGCTCCGGGCTTTAAATACAATCTTGCCGACATCAACGCCGCGCTGGCGCTGGTCCAGCTGGAAAAACTGCCTCACGCCAACCAGCGGCGGGCGGAAATTGCCCAGCGCTATCTGCGCGAACTGGCGGACACGCCGTTTACGCCCCTGACCGTCCCGGCCTGGGATCACCAGCACGCCTGGCATCTGTTTATCATCCGCGTCGATGAGGCTGCCTGCGGCATCAGCCGTGACGCGTTGATGGAAAAGCTAAAGGCGATGGGTATCGGCACCGGTCTGCACTTCCGTGCGGCCCATACGCAAAAATATTACCGCGAGCGCTTCCCGGAGGTTTCCCTGCCGAATACCGAATGGAACAGCGCCCGCATCTGTTCTCTCCCGTTGTTCCCGGACATGACCGATGACGATGTCACTCGCGTCATTTCCGCACTGCGCCAGCTGTCAGGACGTTGATATGCTTACTTACCCTCCCGTGAAGAAGGTCTCGGTGGTTATTCCGGTTTATAACGAACAGGATAGCCTGCCGGAGCTGCTTCGTCGTACGGATACCGCCTGCGCCACGCTGGGGCGGCAATATGAAATTCTGCTGATCGACGATGGCAGCAGCGACGATTCCGCGCGCATGCTCACCGAAGCTGCCGAGGCGGAAGGCAGTCACGTCGTCGCCGTGCTGTTAAACCGTAACTACGGGCAGCACTCGGCGATCATGGCCGGTTTCAGCCATGTAACCGGCGATTTAATCATTACGCTTGACGCCGACCTGCAAAACCCGCCGGAAGAGATCCCGCGGTTGGTAGAGAAGGCGGATGAAGGCTACGACGTGGTGGGCACCGTTCGCCAGAACCGTCAGGACAGCATCTTCCGCAAAACCGCGTCGAAGATGATCAACCGCCTGATCCAGCGCACCACCGGCAAAGCGATGGGCGACTACGGCTGCATGCTGCGCGCTTACCGCCGCCATATCATCGACGCCATGCTCAACTGCCATGAGCGCAGCACCTTTATCCCGATCCTGGCGAATACCTTCGCCCGGCGCGCGGTGGAGATCCCGGTGATGCACGCCGAGCGCGAATTCGGCGACTCCAAATACAGCTTTATGCGCCTGATCAACCTGATGTACGACCTGGTGACCTGTCTGACCACCACGCCGCTGCGTCTGCTCAGCATTTTCGGCAGCGTGATAGCCCTGCTGGGCTTCGCCTTTGGCCTGCTGCTGGTGGTGCTGCGTCTGGCCTTTGGCCCGCAGTGGGCGGCGGAAGGGGTATTTATGCTCTTCGCCGTGCTGTTTATGTTCATCGGCGCTCAGTTTATCGGGATGGGCCTGCTCGGGGAGTATATCGGACGCATCTATAACGACGTGCGCGCGCGTCCCCGCTACTTTATTCAACGTGTTGTTCGCCAGCCGGAAACGGCATCTAAAGAGGAAGATCGTTCATGAAAGCCGTAGTCTTCGCTTATCACGATATGGGCTGCACCGGTATCCAGGCTCTGCTGGACGCTGGATATGATATCGCTGCTATTTTCACCCACCCGGATAACCCTGGCGAAAACCATTTCTTTGGCTCCGTGGCGCGCCTTGCCGCCGAGCAGGGCATTCCGGTGTGGGCGCCGGAAGACGTGAACCATCCGCTGTGGATTGAGCGTATCCGCGAGATGAAGCCGGACGTGCTGTTCTCCTTCTACTACCGCAACCTGCTGGGCGATGAGATCCTCAGTCTTGCGCCGAAAGGGGCGTTTAACCTACACGGTTCGCTGCTGCCGAAATATCGCGGCCGCGCGCCGCTGAACTGGGTACTGGTCAATGGCGAAAGCGAAACCGGCGTGACGCTGCACCGGATGGTGAACCGCGCGGATGCCGGCGATATCGTCGCTCAGCAAACCGTGGCGATTGGCCCGGATGACGCCGCCCTGACGCTGCACCGCAAGCTGTGCGCTGCCGCCACTGAGCTGCTGAGCCAGGCGTTGCCGGCGATCCTCGCCGGAACCACCGATGAACGTCCGCAGGATCACAGCCAGGCGACCTATGTGGGACGGCGCACCCCGGAAGATGGCCGCCTCGACTGGGAGCAGCCGGCGCAGACGCTGCACAATCTGGTGCGCGCGGTCTCCGATCCGTGGCCGGGGGCCTTCGGCTACGCTGGCGCGAACAAATTTATTGTCTGGAAATCCCGTGTACGCAGTGATCTACCTGCAGCCAAACCGGGCACCGTTATCTCCGTTGCACCGCTGATCGTGGCGTGCCAGGAAGGGGCGCTGGAGATTGTCACCGGCCAGACCGAACGCGGCGTGTACATGCAGGGCGCCCAGCTGGCGCAGGCGCTGGGCCTGGTGTCCGGGGCGGTGATCAGCAGCAAACCGGTGGTGGCGGTTAAGCGTCGTACCCGGGTGCTGATCCTCGGCGTCAATGGCTTTATCGGTAACCATCTGACCGAACGCCTGCTGCAGGACGACAACTATGAGATTTACGGCCTGGATATCGGCTCCGACGCCATCAGCCGTTTCCTCGACTGCCCGCGTTTTCACTTCGTGGAAGGCGATATCAGCATTCACTCCGAGTGGATCGAATATCACATTAAGAAATGCGACGTGGTGCTGCCGCTGGTAGCTATCGCCACCCCTATCGAGTACACCCGCAACCCGCTGCGCGTGTTCGAGCTGGATTTCGAAGAGAACCTGAAGATCATCCGCGATTGCGTGAAATACAATAAGCGCATCATCTTCCCGTCGACCTCTGAAGTGTACGGCATGTGCACCGACAAAAACTTCGACGAAGATACTTCCAACCTGGTGGTCGGGCCGATCAACAAACAGCGCTGGATCTACTCGGTCTCCAAGCAGCTGCTGGACCGCGTGATCTGGGCCTACGGCGATAAGAATGGCCTGAAGTTCACCCTGTTCCGTCCGTTCAACTGGATGGGGCCGCGTCTGGATAACCTCAACGCCGCGCGTATCGGCAGCTCCCGCGCCATCACCCAGCTGATCCTCAACCTGGTGGAAGGCTCGCCGATCAAGCTCATCGAAGGCGGTAAGCAGAAGCGCTGCTTTACTGACATCAGCGACGGTATCGAAGCGCTGTTCCGCATCATCGAGAACAAAGACGGCCGCTGCGACGGGCAGATCATCAACATCGGTAACCCGGATAACGAAGCGAGCATCAAAGAGCTGGCGGAGATGCTGCTGGCCTGCTTCGAACGCCATCCGCTGCGCGATCGCTTCCCGCCGTTTGCCGGCTTCCGCGAAGTGGAAAGCAGCGACTACTACGGCAAGGGCTATCAGGACGTTGAGCATCGCAAACCGAGCATCCGCAACGCCAAACGCTGCCTGAACTGGGAGCCGAAGGTGGAGATGGAAGAGACCGTTGAGCATACGCTGGACTTCTTCCTGCGCACGGTAGAACTGGTGGACGCTAAACATCCATGAAACAGGTCGGCTTACGCATAGATGTCGATACTTTTCGCGGGACGCGGGACGGTGTTCCGCGGCTGCTGGACCTGCTAGGCCAGCACGGGATTCAGGCAAGCTTCTTCTTCAGCGTCGGGCCGGACAATATGGGGCGTCACCTGTGGCGCCTGGTAAAACCGAAGTTTCTGTGGAAGATGCTGCGTTCCAGAGCGGCTTCGCTGTACGGCTGGGATATTCTGCTGGCCGGCACCGCGTGGCCGGGACGCCGCATCGGCGCGGGGAACGAGGCGGTGATCCGTGCGACCGCCGAGTCTCATGAAGTGGGCCTGCACGCCTGGGACCACTACAGCTGGCAGGCGTGGAGCGGCGTCTGGCCGCAGGAACGGCTGACGCTGGAGGTCGAGCGTGGCCTGCTGGAGCTCGAGCGCATCATCGGCCGCCCGGTCACCTGTTCGGCCGTTGCCGGCTGGCGCGCCGATCAGCGGGTGGTGAAAGCCAAAGAATCCTTCGATTTTCTCTACAACAGCGACTGTCGCGGCACGCGGCCGTTTCTGCCCCAGCTCGGCAGCGGCGTCTCTGGTACGGTGCAGATCCCGGTCACGTTGCCGACCTGGGACGAGGCGGTGGGCACGGCGGTGGATATCGCCGGCTTTAACCGCTATCTCCTCGACTGCATCCATCGCGACCCTGGCGTGCCGGTCTATACCATTCACGCCGAAGTGGAAGGTATTGCCTATGCCGATCAGTTCGATGAACTGCTGACCATGGCGGCGGAAGAAGAAATTCAGTTTTGCCCACTGAGCCAGCTGCTGCCCGCTGACTTTAGCGAGCTGCCGTCCGGCAAAGTGGTTCGGGGTGAACTGGCTGGCCGGGAAGGCTGGCTCGGACGTGAACAATTACTGACTTCGGGTGTTTGATGAAAAGCATTCGCTATGGCGTCTCTCTGATTGCGCTGTTTGCGCTGTATTACCTGCTGCCGCTCAATTTCCGTTTGCTCTGGCAACCCGATGAAACACGCTATGCGGAGATCAGCCGTGAAATGCTGGCCACCGGCGACTGGGTGGTGCCGCATTTTCTCGGGCTGCGCTACTTCGAAAAGCCGATTGCCGGTTACTGGATCAACAGTGTCGGCCAGTGGCTGTTTGGCCATAATAACTTCGGCGTACGCTTCGGGTCGGTCTTCGCCATCACCATGACCGCCGTGCTGGTGGCCTGGCTGGCGTGGCGCATCTTTCGCGATAAGCGGGTAGCCGTCCTGTCGCCAGTGATTTTTCTCACCGCGATGCTGGTGTATGCGATTGGTACCTATGCGGTGCTGGACCCGATGATCACCCTGTGGCTGGCGCTGGCGATGTGCAGCTTCTGGGGCGCGACGCAGGCGCAGAGCCGCGGCGGCAAAATACTGGGTTACGTGCTGTTGGGCGTCGCCTGCGGTATGGGGGTGATGACCAAAGGTTTCCTTGCGCTGGCGGTGCCGGTGGTGGGCGTTCTGCCGTGGGTGATCGCCCGTAAACGCTGGCGTGAAGTGCTGACCTACGGTTGGCTGGCGGTGGTCGTCTGTACGCTGGTGGTGCTGCCCTGGGGGCTGGCTATCGCCCAGCGCGAGCCGGACTTCTGGCGCTACTTCTTCTGGGTCGAGCATATTCAGCGTTTCGCCGAAAAAGACGCCCAGCACAAAGCGCCATTCTGGTACTACATCCCGTTCCTGATTGCCGGCAGCCTGCCGTGGCTGGCCCTGCTGCCAGGGGCGCTGAAGCGCGGCTGGCGTGAGCGCGATGAGGCCCGCGGCGCGCTGTATCTGCTCGGTTGGGTGGCGATGCCGCTCCTGTTCTTCAGTATTGCAAAAGGCAAACTGCCGACCTATATCCTGCCGTGCTTTGCGCCGCTGTCGATCCTGATGGCGCGCTACGCGCTGGAGGCGGCGAAGACCGGCGCGAAAGCGCTGCGCATCAATGGGATGATCAACCTGGGCTTTGGCCTGCTGGGGCTGATCGCCGTGCTGGTGGTCTCGCCCTGGGGCGTGATGCACAAGCCGGTATGGACCAAGATTGAGCTGTATAAATGTCTGCTGGCGGCCATCGCCTTCGCCGTCTGGGCGCTGATGGGCTGGTTGGCGATGAAAGACGCTGGTCGCCGTTGGAGCCTGGCGGCGCTTTGCCCGCTTGGCCTGGCGCTGCTGGTGGGCTTCGCCATTCCGGACCGGGTTATCGACAGCAAACAGCCGCAGTTCCTCGTGGACATCGTCAGCGAATCCCTGCAGCCCAGCCGTTACGTCCTGACTAACAACGTCGGGATTGCCGGCGGCCTGGCCTGGGAGCTGAAGCGAAGCGATATTATTATGTTCGACAAACAGGGTGAGCTGAAGTACGGTCTCGACTGGCCGGACGCTCAGGGAAGCTTTGTCAGCCAGGCCGGGTTTGCCGACTGGCTGGCCACGCATCGTCAGCAGGGGCCGGTCTCGCTGGTGCTGTTGATGGATAAAGGAGAGAGTATGGTCGACTTACCGTTACCGAAACCCGATAACGCCTACGAGCTGGGTCGGGTGGTCTTCCTTCAGTACCTGCCGCAATGAGCGTCTGGATCTGTCTGGTGTTCGCCAGCCTGCTGAGCTGCGCCGGACAGCTGTGCCAGAAACAGGCGACCCGCCCGTCCCGTCGCGGACGGCGGAGTCGCCATATACTCTTCTGGCTGGGGATGGCGCTGCTATGCCTCGGCTGCGGCATGCTGCTGTGGCTGAGCGTCCTGCAGTCTATTCCAGTGAGCATCGCCTATCCGATGCTGAGCCTGAACTTCGTCTGGGTCACCCTTGCGGGCTGGGGCATCTGGCATGAGCCGGTCGCTCGCCGCCACTGGTTTGGCGTCGGGTTGATCGTCGTGGGCATTGTCATTCTGGGGACCAGCGTTTGATGGGCTTTCTCTGGGCATTATTCAGCGTCGGCCTTGTCAGCGCCGCGCAGCTGCTGCTGCGCAGCGCCATGGTGGCCTTGCCGCCGCTGACCGATATTCTGGCCTTTCTCCAGCATCTGCTGCATTTCGAGCCTGGTACCTTCGGCCTGTTTTTCGGCCTGCTGGGCTACCTGTTGTCAATGGTCTGCTGGTACTTTGCCCTCCACCGTCTACCGTTATCAAAAGCGTATGCACTGTTGAGCCTGAGCTATATCCTGGTGTGGGCTGCCGCCATCTGGCTGCCCGGCTGGCATGAGCCGTTCTACTGGCAATCGCTGCTGGGCGTGGCGATTATCGTCGCCGGCGTATTGACCATCTTCTGGCCGGTGAAACGCCGCTAGCCGGGGAGCCGGCTTTTGGGACGCCCCGGGCCGAGCAGGATCGCCAGCTTGCTGCCCCCGACGGTGGTCTCCATCCAGATTTTACAGACGCTGGTTAACGGCACCGAGAGCAGCATTCCCACCGGCCCCAGCAGCCAGCCCCAGACCAGCAGCGACAGGAACACCACCAGGGTCGACATCCCCAGCCGGTGGCCCATCATGCGCGGCTCCACCATGTTGCCCAGCACCATATGCACCACCAGAAACAGCGCCCCGACCAGCAGGCACTCATAGATGCCGCTGAACAGCAGCGCCTGCAGCATGGGTGGGATGGCGGAGATGGCGGAGCCGATATTCGGCACATAGTTCAGCAGGAACGCCAGCACCCCCCACATCAGCGCGAACTGCACCCCCATCGCCAGCAGCCCCAGCCAGACAATCAGCCCGGTCCACAGGCTGATCAGCGTTTTCAAAGCCAGATAGTGGGTAACGCCTTTCAGCGCCCGGTGCAGCCCGGCGATATGCAGACGAGGGTTATTGAGGGCAAAACGCAGTTTGTAGGGCAGGTGGCGAACCTCAAAAAGCATAAAGATCACCGTCATCACCAGCAGCACAATGCTGGCCATCGCCCCGGAAAGCTGGGTCATCAGCGTTGTGGCCCAGGTCATCAGCCGTTCTGAATCCATACGCCGCAGCATGCGCTCCGGATTGATATGCAGGTTGAGAAAGGGGAGATACTCCTGGAGCTGGACGATCTTACGCGTCAGGGCGCGGTTGAAATCGGGCAGCATGGCGACAAAGTCATTGAGCGACGCCGCCAGCACGCCAAGCAGCGCGGTGAGCATCACCAGCATTGCCGTCACCACCAGGGTAATGGCGAACGGGCGCCGCACCCCGCGGCGAATGAACCAGGTGACCAGCGGGTTGAGGACGATAGCGAAAAACAGCGCCAGCAGGAGCTGCACCAGAATATCGGCGGCGGCGTGGATCCCTGCGAGGATAATCACCAGCGCCGCCAGCTTAAGTAAAATATGGAGCCCGGCTTTATCAGCCTGCGGAGGGGACATAGGTATTCCTTTTGTGAGTCGCGCCTGATAAGTGTAGCGGTTCGCCGACTGCCAATATTCCGAAAGGCGAGCTGCTTTTCCGCCGCCAGCGTGGTAATAGTGAAAGCTGGTTGTCGAAATCTGGTGGAACCTGATGCCCGAACCCGTCGCCGAACCGGCGCTCACTGGACTGCGCCTCAATCTGCGGATTGTCTCCGTCGTCATTTTTAACTTTGCCAGCTATCTCACCATCGGCTTGCCGCTGGCGGTGCTTCCCGGCTATGTGCATGATGTAATGGGCTTTAGCGCTTTCTGGGCCGGCCTGGTGATTAGTCTGCAATATTTCGCCACGCTGCTCAGCCGCCCGCACGCCGGGCGCTATGCTGACCTGCTGGGGCCCAAAAAGATCGTTGTCTTCGGCCTCTGCGGCTGCTTTTTAAGCGGCCTGAGCTACCTGCTTGCCGCCTGGAGCAGCGGCTGGCCGCTGGTTAGCCTACTGCTGCTATGCCTGGGGCGGGTCATTCTCGGCATCGGCCAGAGCTTTGCCGGCACCGGCTCGACGCTGTGGGGCGTCGGCGTTGTTGGGTCGCTGCATATCGGGCGGGTGATCTCGTGGAACGGCATTGTGACCTACGGGGCGATGGCGATGGGCGCCCCGCTCGGCGTGCTGTGCTATTCGTACATTGGCCTCAGCGGCCTGGCTGGGGTCATTATGGCGGTTGCGCTGGCGGCTATCCTCTGCGCGCTGCCCCGCGCAGCGGTGAAGGCGGCGAAAGGCAAAGCGATGTCGTTTCGCGCGGTGCTCGGGCGGGTGTGGCCCTACGGCATGGCGCTGGCCCTGGCCTCCGCCGGTTTCGGGGTTATCGCCACCTTTATCACGCTGTTTTATGAGGCCAAAGGCTGGGACGGGGCGGCCTTCGCCCTGACGCTGTTCAGCTGCGCGTTCGTTGGCGCGCGGCTGCTGTTTCCCAACGCCATTAACCGCTTCGGCGGGCTGAACGTGGCGATGCTCTGCTTTAGCGTGGAGATCATCGGCCTGCTGCTGGTCGGCTTTGCTGATACTCCGCTGCTGGCGAAAATCGGCACCTTGCTTACCGGGGCCGGGTTCTCGCTGGTCTTTCCGGCGCTGGGCGTGGTGGCGGTGAAAGCGGTGCCGCAGCACAAACAGGGGTCGGCGCTGGCCACCTATACCGTGTTTATGGATTTGTCGTTAGGCGTCACCGGGCCGCTGGCCGGCTTGCTGATGGCGTGGACCGGGATCCCGGTGATATATCTGGCGGCGGCGGGGCTGGTGATGGCGGCACTGCTGTTGGGCTGGCGGCTAAAAAAACGGCCCCCGGTCAGCGAACCGGAGGCCGTCGCACCAGGCCAGTAATTACTGGATGGTGAGGGTGCTGATGATGCTTTCCGCTTCGGTCTGCGCCTGCTGCTGGTTGTCCGCCGGCAGGGTGACCTGCAGGGTCAGCAGTTTGTCATCCACTTTGCCGAGCAGTACGGAAGACCACGCGGTCTGCCCCTTGGCGGAGATGATGCTGTCCAGCTGCTGCAGGGTATGACCTTTGATCTCCAGCGACTTATTGCTCACCACCTGCAGCTGCGGGTCGCGGCTACGCTGCTGATCTTCCAGGCGTTTCGCCAGCACCGCCAGGTCTTCATTGGTGCTGTCGCCGACGATGACGATGACTGCTTTCTGGCCGGTGGCGTCAGAATAGACGTGCATGTTGTTCGCCTGAGTACCCAGTTTGCCGCTCTGGTCGGCCATGCCCGCAGGCAGGGTGAAGCTCAGTTTGCCATCCAGCAGGCTGATCGCCTGGCCGCTGGTGTTGCTCTCCGCTGCTGCCCCAACGGTTGGCGCTTTTGAATCGCTGTTATCGCAGGCGGCAAGCCCCATCACCAGCAGGCCAATACCGACATATTTAACCAAATTGCGCATTGACATCTTCCTTTCGATAAACGGCCACTAATGGCTCATCCGGCTATCTTAACACATCAGTCCGCGAGTACCTTTAACTCGGCTGCAATGCCGACAAATCAGATTTATCCGCCAGCCTTTTCAACAGCATATTTAACAGCACGCCGTACATCGGCAGGAAGAAAATGATGCTGATAAGCACTTTAAAGCTGTAGTCGACGAGGGCGATTTCCCCCCAGTGAGCGGCCATAAACGGATCCGGGCTGCGCCAGAAGGCGATGAAGAAGAACGCTACGGTATCGCTGATGTTGCCGAACAGCGTCGAGGCGGTGGGGGCCAGCCACCAGTGACGACTCTGCCGCAGGCGGTTGAAGACGTGGACGTCAAGGATCTGCCCCAGCGCATAGGCCATAAAGCTGGCGATGGCGATGCGCGCGACGAAGAGATTAAAGGTGCCCAGCGCGGCGAAGCCCTGCCACTCGCCCATGTAAAACAGGGCGGAGATGGCGTAGGAGATGACCAGCGCCGGGACCATCACCGCAAAAATAATGCGTCGCGCCAGCGGTGCGCCAAAAATTCGCACCGTCAGATCGGTGGCGAGGAAGATAAACGGAAAACTGAACGCGCCCCAGGTGGTATGGAAACCAAAGATGGAGATCGGCAGCTGAACCAGATAGTTGCTGGAGGTAATCACCAGCAGATGAAATAGCGAAAGCCAGACGAGCGCTTTTTTGCGCTGTACGGTAGTAAACGGATTCATATTGTGACCTTTTTATGCCCGTCATGCTTCAGGTAAATGAGCAATCGGCAGCGGAACGTTGGGGTGAGGGAACCCAATTAAAAACGGCTGCATGATACTGCGTTGCCGGCGTAATGCAATGGTTGTTTTTCGCGCAAACGTTAACCTGGCTTGCGTACTGGCGAGCAGGGGGTAAACTAGGGCCGTTTTGTTGACGTGAGACTAAAATGAGCGAACTTTTCTCCACTCCTGACCACACTCTGGATGCCCTGGGACTCCGCTGCCCGGAGCCGGTCATGATGGTGCGTAAAACCGTGCGGACGATGCCGGTGGGCGAGACGCTGCTGATTATTGCTGACGATCCGGCCACCACCCGCGATATCCCGGGATTCTGCCGCTTTATGGAGCATGAGCTGGTGGCCCAGGAAACCGAAGCCCTGCCGTACCGCTACCTGATCCGCAAAAGCCACTGAGCCTCTCCCGGATGGCGGCGCGCAGCGCCTTATCCGGGCTACCCGACGGTCCGGAACCGTAGCCCTGCTAAGCGTAGCGCGAGCAGGGAATACCCCGGATGGCGGCGCGTAGCGCCTTATCCGGGCTACCCGACGGTCTGGAACCGTAGCCCTGCTAAGCGTAGCGCGAGCAGGGAAGCCGGTATCTATGCTACAACTTCTTACGCAATAACCGCAGCGCGTTAGCCGTTACCAGCACGGTGGCGCCGGTATCCGCCAGCACCGCCAGCCACAGACCGGTCAGGCCGAGCAGGGTGGTGACAAGGAAAATCCCCTTCAGCCCTAAGGCAATCGCGATGTTCTGGCGGATATTGGCGTGAGTCGCCCGCGCCAGGGAAATCATCTGCGCCAGGCCGGTCAGACGGTTGTGGGTCAGCGCGGCGTCGGCAGTCTCCAGCGCCACGTCGGTACCGCTGCCCATGGCGATGCCGATGGTCGCCGCTTTCATCGCCGGGGCGTCGTTGATGCCGTCGCCGACCATCGCCAGCGGCGCATCGGCATTCAACGCCATCACCGCTTCGACTTTGTCCGCCGGCAGCAGGCCGGCGCGGAATTCCAGCCCCAGTTCGCTGGCGATGGCCGCCGCGGCGCGCGGGTTATCCCCGGTGAGGATCACCCCCTGCACCCCCAGCTGGTGTAAGGCATCCACTGCCTGACGCGCGTCGTCGCGCAGGGTGTCGCGCAGCGCCAGGATGCCGAGAAGCGTCTCGCCGCGCATGACCAGCACCACCGTTTGCCCGGCGCTCTCCAGCTGCTGGATCTGCGCCTCATACTCTGCCGGGGCGGCTTTGCTGGCCGCGCAGATTAAAATCCGGCTGCCGTTGACCTCGGCTTCGATACCGGAACCTGCCAGCGCCCGCTGGCCGCTGGCCAGCGGAATGCTCAGCTGGCGCCGCTGCGCTTCGCGGACGATGGCCTGCGCCAACGGATGGCTGGAGCCTTGCTCCACCGCCGCCGCCAGCGCCAGCAGCGCGTTGTCGTCATTCTCAGCCGTGGTGATGACCGAGGTCACCTGCGGCTGCCCGACGGTCAGGGTGCCGGTTTTATCGAACGCCACCTGGCGCACCTGGCCCAGCTGTTCCAGCGCCGCGCCGCCTTTGATCAGCGCCCCGCGTCGGGCGGCGACCGCCAGGCCGGAGGTGATGGCCGCCGGGGTGGAGATGACCAGCGCGCACGGGCAGCCGATCAACAGCAGCGTTAAGCCTTTATAGATCCATGGCAGCCAGGCGCTGGCGAAGAACAGCGGCGGGACAATGGCCACCAACAGGGCCACCACCATAATGGCCGGAGTGTAGATCCGGCTGAAGCGGTCGATAAAACGCTCGATCGGCGCCCGACGTTCCTCCGCCTCTTCAATCAGCTTCAGGATGCGGTCGATGGCGCTGTCGCCCGGTTCGGAGATCACGGTCAGCTGCACCAGGCGGTCGACGCTGGTGGCGCCCGCCGCTACCCGTTCTCCGGCCTGGCGCTCCACCGGCACCGACTCGCCGGTCAGGGCGCTTTCATCAAAGCTGGCAAACGGCGACAGCAGTTGTCCATCCGCCGGCAGACGCCCGCCGGCAGCCACTTCAATCACATCTCCGGGACGCAGGTCACGCTGGGCGACGGTTTCCCGCACGCCGTTGCGCAGACGGATGGCGGTGTCGGGCTTCAGCGCCATCAGCGCGCTCACGCCCTGCCGCGCGCGGCTGGCGGCCCAGCCTTCGAGACGCTCGCCGATCAGGAACAGTAGCAGGACCATCGCCGCTTCCGCGGTGGCGCCGATAAACAGCGCCCCGATGGCGGCGACGCTCATCAGCGTTTCAATGGCGAACCAGCTCCCGCTTTTGATCAGGCGCAGCGCCTGACGGGCAACCGGCCACAGGCCGACCAGGGTGGTGGCAACAAAGGCTAACTGACCGGCGGGGTGGTTGGCCTGCTCCAGCCCCCAGCTCAGGGCCATCATAATGACCAGCGTCAGCAACGGTAAATTGTCGCGCAGCCGCGAGCCCTGCGTTTTCTCTGACGCGGAGGCATCGGCATCGCGCAGCGTATAGCCTGCCTGACGTACCGCCTGCTCAACCTGAGCGCGAACGTCGCCTTCGGCGTTAACCAATAATTTTTCCGTGGCGAACAGCACCTGAACCTGACTGACGCCGGGCACCTGACGAACCGCCGTTTCCACCTTGCGGGCGCAGGCGGCGCAGTCCATGCCGGCAACCTGCCAGCTGTAGCGGGCGTCGCTAAGCGCTTCGGCGGCTGGTGCGGTCTCTGCGGCGCAGGCGTGGTCTGTGCAGCAGCTCTCCGCCGGGGCGGGCGCTGGCCGCATGGTGAATGACGAGAATTGTGGGACTTTTTTATCCTGCGCGTCTGGAGTCGACATGGCACCCTCCGGTAAATGATAATTTTCTCATTAGCCGTAGGATACACTCTGGAGTCGACTCCAGAGTCAAGGACTAAATTACAGGTACAGTGCGCGCACGATGAGGAAGTGGCCGGCAAAGTAAAACGCGGCGGCAATGGCGTTATCGGCGCGGAAACGGCGACGATAGTGACTTACCAGCCACACGGCATTGCTCAGCAGCAGCAGAGCGGCGCCGGCGAAACCGGACAGCGCGGTGTTGGTAGGGCGGGCAAACCATAGCTCACCGGCCAGCCAGACCATCACCAGCGTCATGCCGATAAAGGTCAGCACCGGCATTTTCATCTCTTCCAGGCGGCTCCAGATCACCGCCATCAGCAGGGCGCCGAATACCAGCAGCACCAGCGGCAGCGGCCAGAAGAACGACAGCGTCAGCTGGCTGGCAAACCAGATGGTATACAGCAGATGCGACAGGAAGAAGGCGCCCACCGCGTACATCACCCGCTGACGCGGCAGCAGGGTGAGGGCGTCGCCGAGCAGCGAGGCGCACAGGCCAGCCAGCACCAGGTAGCTGATGGCATTGAACATCGGCGCCTGCCAGGCCAGCAACAGCAACAGAATCAGGGTGACAGGTTTAAATACCCAGCGTCGCCAGGCCGGCCCGCGATAGGATGCATCGACATAAAGCCATGCGGAGAAACAGACAGCAATAAATGACCAAAGCATAGTAAGTCCCTGTATCTGTTATCATAAAGAAAGTTACGGATGCGTGAAGCTACCACTCAGTGTAGTGGTTTGGCGCAGCAGATGACAATGTTATTCCAGTCGCAGTATGCTGATTCCTGATATTTTTTATGGGTAACCTTAATGAGTAAAATGCCGCTCTTTTTTGTTCTGGTCGTCGCGGTGATTGTGGTGGCGGCTTCGTTTCGCTATGTGCAGCAGCGCCGCGAAAAACTGGCGAACGACGCCGCGCCGGTGTTGCAAAAGCGGGTGATCGTCAGCAATAAGCGGGAAAAAGTGATTAACGATCGGCGTTCGCGCCAGCAGACGGTGACGCCTGCGGGCAGCGAGATGCGCTATGAAGCGAGCTTTCGCCCTGAGAGCGGCGGGCTGGAGGTGGTGTTTCGCCTTGACGCGCCGCAGTATCATGCGCTGAGCGTCGGCGATCGCGGGATGTTGCGTTATAAGGGCACAGCGTTCGTGGCGTTTACGCCCGATCCCTGAGCCCTTGTCAGGACTATTTCTTCAGCGTCGCCTTCAGTTTTTTCTGCCAGGCGACGAGCTCAAACACGCCGAAGATAAAAATGCGGATTTGCTCAAAGCGGCCCAGCGGCGGGGCATCTTTCGGCTGCGTCGCCTTGAGCAGCGTCAGCTGCAGGCCATGCATCAGGATCATAAAAATCAGCGCGACGTTGACGAAGATATTCAGCGGCTTCGGGAAGGGCTGAAACAGATTCAATAACAGAAAGGCCCAGACGCACAGCATCAGCAGGCGGCCTAAATTAATCAGCATGGTGCTCTCCTTGGGCCTCACGTTGGTAAAGACGGTACGCGACCTGTCCGGCCACTTTTTCACGATACAGATGCCAGTTTGCCGGTACCGGCGGTAAACCGTTTTCGACTTCGCTTTCGACGTACACCAGGGCCTCATCGGCCAGCCAGCCCTGCGTTTCCAGCAGGCGCAGCGTCTCCTCCAGCAGCCCCTGACGGAACGGTGGGTCGACGAATACGATCTCATGCGGCGTGCCCGGTTGGCTCAGGAAGCTGAGGGTGTTGGTCGCGATCACCTTGCCGCGATCCGCTTTCAGGGTGGCCAGGTTTTTTTGCAACTGCTGAGCGACGCCGCGCTCCATCTCCAGTAGCGTAGTGCTGGCCGCATAGCGGGACAGCGCCTCAAGCCCCAGCGCGCCGCTGCCGGCAAAGCAGTCGAGGCAGTGCGCGTCAACGATGGACGGCGCCAGCCAGTTAAAAAGGGTTTCGCGAACCCGGTCGGTGGTCGGCCGCAGGCCCGGGCTCTCCGGCACCGGTAATTTACGGCCGCGCCATTGCCCGCCGATGATGCGGATCTGACCGCTGCCCGCGTGGTTTGGTTTTTTCATCTCTCTGCTCAAGTCTCAACTTCCGGCCTGCTATTCTAGCGATCGACGGCGGTTGACGAAACCTTAATCCGGGGGCGGTGCTGCGAGTTAAGTTAAGTGATAGACTATCCAACTAATTTCATCATTTTTTCAGCTTCTGATGAAGCTGCGCCATGAATAAACAGCGAGGAGTGTGGTCGCAAATGGCAAAAGAGAAAAAACGTGGCTTCTTTTCCTGGCTGGGCTTTGGACAGAAAGAACAGGCACAGGAAACCGAGACTGAACAAAAAGTAGAAGAACAACAAGCGGTTGCCGATGAGACGCCGGCGGCGGAAACCCCTGCCGAGCCGAGCGCGCCGAAAGCGGACCCGGAGGCGTTTGCCGAAGAGGTCGTCGACGTCACCGAGACGGTGGTCGAAAACGAAAAGGCCCACCTTGCGGAGCCTGCCAGCGCGCAGGAAGAAGAGTGGGTGGAAGCGCCTGCTCTGACCGAAGAAGCGCCTGTTGTTGAACCGGATCCCGCAGTCAGCGAACCGCCTGAACAGCCTGCGGTGGTTGAGTCGCTGGCGGAAGAGGTTATCGCCGAACCGGTGGCGGCGGAGGTCGTGGCTGAGCAGCCTGTAGAGGATGCTGTTGCCCAGCCGCAGGAGACGGAAGCGCCGGAAGAGGACGCGCCGTTAAGCGATGAAGAGCTGGAAGCGCAGGCGCTGGCGGCCGAGGCGGCAGAAGAGGCGGCGGTGGTGGTGCCGGCGCCAGAAGACGAGGCGCCGGTGGAAGAACTGGCCCAGGAGCAGGAAAAACCGACGAAAGAAGGCTTTTTTGCCCGCCTAAAACGTAGTCTTCTGAAAACAAAAGAAAATCTCGGTTCCGGATTTATCAGCCTGTTCCGCGGTAAGAAGATCGACGACGATCTGTTTGAAGAGCTGGAAGAGCAGCTGCTGATCGCTGATGTCGGGGTGGAGACCACCCGCAAGATCATTACTAACCTCACTGAGGGCGCCAGCCGTAAGCAGCTGCGCGATGCGGAGGCGCTGTACGGCCTGCTGAAAGAAGAGATGGGTGAGATTCTCGCCAAAGTGGATGCGCCGCTGAACGTTGAAGGCAAAACGCCATTTGTTATTCTGATGGTCGGCGTGAACGGGGTGGGGAAAACCACCACCATCGGCAAGCTGGCGCGTCAGTTTGAGCAGCAGGGCAAATCGGTGATGCTGGCGGCGGGGGATACCTTCCGTGCGGCGGCGGTAGAACAGTTGCAGGTCTGGGGGCAGCGTAACAATATCCCGGTGATCGCCCAGCACACCGGCGCCGATTCCGCTTCGGTGATTTTCGACGCCATTCAGGCGGCGAAGGCGCGCCATGTTGATGTGCTGATTGCCGATACCGCTGGGCGTCTGCAGAATAAATCGCACCTGATGGAAGAGCTGAAGAAGATCGTCCGGGTGATGAAAAAGCTGGACGTCGACGCGCCGCATGAGGTGATGTTAACCATCGACGCCAGCACCGGGCAGAATGCGATTAGCCAGGCCAAACTGTTCCATGAGGCGGTAGGTTTGACCGGGATCACCCTGACCAAGCTGGATGGCACCGCCAAAGGCGGCGTGATCTTCTCGGTGGCCGACCAGTTCGGCATTCCGATTCGCTATATTGGCGTCGGCGAGCGTATTGAGGATCTGCGTCCGTTTAATGCGGGCGACTTTATTGAGGCACTTTTTGCCCGAGAGGATTAAGAATGATTCGCTTTGAACAAGTCAGCAAAGCCTATCTCGGTGGGAGACAAGCGCTGCAGGGGGTGAACTTCCACCTGCAGCCGGGCGAGATGGCGTTTCTGACCGGCCACTCCGGCGCAGGGAAAAGTACCCTGCTGAAGCTTATCTGTGGTATCGAACGGCCCAGCGCCGGCAAAATCTTCTTCAGCGGTCATGAAATCAGCCGCCTGAAGAGCCGTGAGGTGCCGTTCCTGCGCCGCCAGATCGGCATGATTTTCCAGGACCACCATTTGCTGATGGATCGCACCGTGTATGACAACGTGGCGATCCCGCTGATTATCGCCGGCGCCAGCGGCGATGACATTCGTCGCCGCGTCTCGGCGGCGCTGGACAAGGTCGGGCTGCTGGACAAAGCGAAGAACTTTCCGATTCAGCTCTCCGGCGGCGAGCAGCAGCGCGTGGGGATCGCTCGCGCGGTGGTCAACAAGCCGGCGGTACTGCTGGCGGATGAACCGACCGGTAACCTCGACGAGGCGCTCTCGGAGGGGATTTTACGTCTGTTTGAAGAGTTTAACCGCGTCGGGGTGACGGTACTGATGGCCACGCACGATCTGGGGCTTATCTCCAGCCGTCCGTACCGCGTGCTGACGCTCAGCGACGGCCATCTGCATGGAGGCATTCGGGGTGAATAAGCGCGACGCAATGAACCAAATCCGCCAGTTCGGCAGCAAGTTCGATCGCCTGCGCAACGCGGCGGGCGGCGGCGGCGGCGGGCGCAATGCGCCAAAACGGCCGAAAGCGGCGCCTAACCCGGCCTCGCGTAAGAGCAACGTGTTCAACGAGCAGGTGCGCTACGCCTGGCACGGCGCGCTCCAGGATTTAAAAAGCACACCGCTGGCCACCTTCCTGACGGTGATGGTTATCGCCATCTCGTTGACCCTGCCAAGCGTCTGCTACATGGTCTACAAAAACGTCAGCAGCGCGGCGTCACAGTACTATCCCTCGCCGCAGATCACCGTGTATCTGGAAAAAACGCTGGATGACGACGCCGCGGCGCGGGTGGTAGGTCAGCTGCAGGCGGAGCAGGGCGTCGACAAGGTGAACTATTTGTCACGTGACGAGGCATTGGGTGAATTCCGTAACTGGTCCGGCTTTGGCGGCGCCCTGGATATGCTGGAAGAGAACCCGCTGCCGGCGGTCGCCATCGTGGTGCCGAAGCTGGATTTCCAGAGCACGGAAGCGCTGAACACCCTGCGCGATCGGGTATCGCGGATCCAGGGGGTCGATGAGGTGCGGATGGACGACAGCTGGTTTGCCCGCCTCTCCTCGCTCACCGGGCTGGTGGGCCGCGTGTCGGCGATGATTGGCGTGCTGATGGTGGCGGCGGTGTTCCTGGTGATCGGCAACAGCGTGCGCCTGAGCATCTTCGCCCGCCGCGATACCATTAACGTGCAGAAACTGATCGGCGCCACCGACGGCTTTATCCTGCGTCCGTTCCTCTACGGCGGGGCGATGCTGGGCTTCTCCGGCGCGTTTTTATCGCTGATCCTGTCGGAGATTCTGGTGATGCGCCTCTCGTCGGCAGTGACCGAAGTGGCGAAGGTGTTCGGCACCCAGTTTGAGCTAAGCGGCTTAGGCTTTGACGAGTGTCTGCTGATGCTGATCGTCTGCTCGATGATTGGCTGGGTGGCCGCCTGGCTGGCGACAGTGCAACATTTACGTCACTTTACTCCCGATTAAAAAAAGCGTGATATAATCTTTCCCTGCTGCAATGAGTTCCTGTTCGCAGGGAAAGATACCGCAAGCTTGTTCTCCTTTTCCTGCCCTCACTTTTTCATCGTGGTGTCACATTTTGTGCGTAATTTATTCACACCGTTGCATGGAACTTGTGGATAAAATCACTGTCTGATACTAATGTGAGTGATATTCTCGTTGCTCATGAATGCTGGCATGCTTGTTGCCTGATGGGGACAAGACCACGTCAGAAGATATCAATTGAGAGGATTTGAATGACCAAAGAAATGCAAACTTTAGCTTTAGCCCCCGTTGGTAACCTGGAATCGTATATCCGGGCCGCTAACACTTGGCCGATGCTGTCGGCTGATGAAGAGCGGGAGCTTGCTGAAAAGCTGCATTACCAGGGCGATCTGGAAGCAGCGAAAAAGCTGATTCTGTCTCACCTGCGCTTTGTTGTTCACATTGCTCGTAACTACTCGGGCTATGGCCTGCCGCAGGCGGATCTGATCCAGGAAGGCAATATCGGCCTGATGAAAGCCGTGCGTCGCTTCAACCCGGAAGTGGGTGTGCGCCTGGTCTCCTTCGCCGTGCACTGGATTAAAGCCGAAATTCACGAATACGTGCTGCGCAACTGGCGTATCGTGAAGGTCGCTACCACCAAAGCACAGCGTAAGCTGTTCTTTAACCTGCGTAAAACCAAACAGCGTCTGGGTTGGTTCAACCAGGATGAAGTGGAAATGGTGGCCCGTGAGCTGGGCGTGTCGAGCAAAGACGTCCGCGAGATGGAATCCCGTATGGCGGCCCAGGACATGACGTTCGACATGTCGTCGGACGATGAATCCGACAGCCAGCCGATGGCGCCGGTCCTGTATCTGCAGGACAAAACGTCAAACTTTGCCGATGGAATCGAAGACGATAACTGGGAAGAGCAGGCGGCGAATAAGCTGACTGACGCGATGCAGGGCCTGGACGAGCGTAGCCAGGATATCATCCGCGCCCGCTGGCTGGACGAAGACAACAAGTCCACGCTGCAGGAGCTGGCTGACCGCTACGGCGTCTCCGCAGAGCGCGTGCGTCAGCTGGAAAAGAACGCCATGAAAAAACTGCGTGCAGCGATCGAAGCCTGATACGCCACCCCTGCCTGACGCCAGGCAACCCGATAACGCCCCGCCTCAGGTTGGGGCGTTTTGTTTTTCTGCGCCATCCATGGGCCGCAGCACCTCTGGACAGTGCGTCCGCAGGCAGCCGATCAGCACGCTGAATGCCGGCGCCATCTGCTCCTCGGGCTGGCTGGCAAATCCCATCAATAATCCTTTCTTACGCGCCGCCGTCAGGTAGTAGCGCGAGAGCGGCCGCACCAGAATGTGGCGCGCATTGGCCTCGCGGGCGATCGCCACATCGTCAGCCTCTTCCGGTAAATTGAGGATCAAATGCAGCCCGGCATTATCGCTGAAGTCCGACAGGGCGTCGGGCATACAGTGCCGCTGAATCAGCTCGGTTAAAAAGGCGCGGCGACGGCTGTAGAGCAGGCGCATGCGGCGGATATGGGCCGAGTAGTGACCAGCGGTAATAAACTCCGCCAGCGCCATCTGGATCAGCGAATGGCCGCCGCGGTAAAGCTCGGCGTGGGCGTGCTTCAGATCGCTGACCAGCGGACGGGGGATCACCACATAGCCCAGACGCAGGCCGGGATAGAGCGTTTTACTGAAGGTGCCGATATAGACCACCGGCGCGTCGGCCACCAGCCCCTGCAGGGCGGGGATGGGCTGGCCGGAAAAGCGAAACTCGCTGTCATAATCATCTTCGACGATCCAGCTCCCCTGCTGGCGGGCGAGCGCCAGCAGCCGCTGACGACGTTCAAGGCTCATCACTGCGCCCAGCGGATACTGGTGAGAAGGGGTGACAAAGATGAGCCGCGGCGCATCGTCAACCGTTTCCGGCGGACACAGGCCGTTGGCATCGACGGTCAGGGGCTCCGCCCGGACGTCGTTCATCGCCAGCAGGTGGCGAATGCCCCAGTAGGAAGGCTCCTCCACCCACGCCAGATCGCCGCTGTCGCACAGCATGCGGGTGACCAGATCGATAGCCTGGTGGATCCCCTCGGTGATAAGAATTTGATCTGCCTGACAGTGGACGCCGCGCGATACCCGCAGATAATCCACCAGCGCCTGCTGCAGCTCCGGGGTACCGCCGTTGCAGCTGTAGCTGAGCCGCTCGGGCTTTGGCCGACGGCTGATGCGCGCCTGGATCTTGCTGAACAGCGGATGGGGAAAGGCGTTAACGTCCGGTACGCCGGGAATAAACGCTCCCCACTGGCGCGGGCTGGCGCTGACCTGGCCGAGCAGGTGCTGGCCGCGGCGTGAAAGATGCGCCGTCGATGTCGCGATGCTGCTGTTTTCCCGCTCACCCTTAGCGGTCAAGGAACTTTCAGAGGCGGTTTGGGCAACGAATGTTCCGCTTCCCCGACGGGAAACCACATATCCTTCCGCCAGTAATTGTTCATAAGTTGTTAATATGGTGTTTCTTGATACGCCGAGTTCTCCCGCCAGGTCCCGCGACGGCGGCAGGCGGCTTTGCGGCGCCAGCGAACCGTCAAGGATCGCGCGGCGAAGCGCGTTGTATAAGCGTTTGTGCAGAAGAGGGTCGCGCTCTTCCTGCAGACGGACCAGCACCAGGTCACCCACCAGCGAACGCAATTGGATCCCTCAGATATTCAAAATTGGTACTCGATTATAGGGCCAACTCCTGTGTAAATAAACGACATCGTTTCTAATTTGTTGCGATAACGTGACATACACGACAGGAGATTCGCAGGTGAAAAGCTCAGAACTGAATCAACGTCGCCAGCAGGCGACGCCGCGCGGCGTAGGCGTAATGTGTAACTACTTTGTCGAGAAGGCGGAGAACGCCACGCTTTGGGATATCGAAGGCAATGAGGTGATCGATTTCGCCGCCGGTATCGCCGTGTTAAATACCGGTCACCGTCATCCGAAGGTGGTCGCCGCGGTCGCTGACCAGCTGCAGGCGTTCACCCACACCGCCTATCAGATTGTGCCGTACGAAAGCTATGTCACGCTGGCGGAACGTATCAACGATCTGGCGCCGATTGACGGGCCGGCAAAAACGGCCTTCTTCACCACCGGCGCGGAAGCGGTCGAGAACGCGGTGAAAATTGCCCGCGCTTACACCGGTCGTCCGGGGCTGATAACTTTCGGCGGCGGTTTCCACGGCCGTACCTTTATGACCATGGCCCTCACCGGTAAGGTCGCACCCTACAAAATCGGCTTCGGGCCGTTCCCGGGCTCGGTGTACCACGGTGTCTACCCGAATGCGGCGCATGGCGTGACCACAGCGGATGCGCTGAAAAGCCTGGAGCGCATTTTCAAAGCGGATATTGCGCCGGATCAGGTCGCGGCCATCATCCTCGAGCCGATCCAGGGGGAAGGCGGCTTTAACGTCGCGCCGGCCGATTTCATGCAGGCGCTGCGCGACCTGTGCGATACCCACGGCATTCTGCTGATCGCCGATGAAGTGCAAACCGGTTTCGCTCGTACCGGCAAGCTGTTCGCCATGCAGCATTATGATGTGAAACCGGATCTGATGACGATGGCGAAAAGCCTCGCCGGCGGTTTCCCGCTGTCGGGCGTCGTTGGTCGCGCCGAGGTAATGGATGCCCCAGCGCCAGGCGGACTGGGCGGGACCTATGCCGGTAACCCGCTGGCGGTGGCCGCGGCGCACGCGGTGCTGGATGTGATTGCCGAAGAGCAGCTGTGCCAGCGCGCTGAGCAGCTGGGTAGCCATCTGAAGGAAGTGCTCAACCAGGCGCGCGCCACCTGTCCGGCGATTGTCGATGTCCGCGGCCGGGGGTCGATGGTGGCAGTGGAGTTTAACGATCCGCAAACTGGCGAGCCGTCGCCGGAGTTCACCCGCCAGGTGCAACAGAGAGCGCAGGAGAACGGCCTGCTGCTGCTGAGCTGCGGCGTCTACGGCAACGTGATCCGCTTCCTCTATCCGCTGACGATTCCGGACGCCCAGTTCTCGAAAGCGCTGGATATTCTGGCGCGCGTACTGAAGAGCTAACGTCTCCCCGGCGGGCTGCGGCGGCAGGGAAGCCGAACAGAAACAGGACGCCGCAGCTGGCTGTTCATGCTCAGCGTGAGTGGTTTATCACCCTGATATCACCTTTTTTCCGGCGGAGAAAACCGCCGGAGTAAAACGGAAAGTATTATGTCTGAAAACTCCACCTTTTCTCCCGTCCTCACCGGCCGGGAACGTACGGCTGTCCCTGCAAAATCTCTGAGCTTCGTCGAAGGGGTATCGATGATTGTCGGTACCAATATTGGCGCGGGTGTCCTCTCTATCGCCTATGCGTCAAGCAAAGCGGGCTTCTTACCGCTGCTGTTCTGGCTGGTGCTGGTGGGCAGCCTGACCACGGTGACCATGCTCTATGTCGCGGAATCCACGCTCCGCACGCGTAAACATCTGCAGCTCAGCGGATTATCAAAGCGCTACGTCGGCGGCTTCGGCGCGCTAATGATGTTCCTCTCCGTCTGCGTCAACAGCGTCGGGGCATTGACGGCTTATATGACCGGCAGCGGCAAGCTGCTGCACTCGCTGTTTGGCATCTCGCCGGCGCTGGGCAGCGTGCTGTTTTTCGTCCCGGCGGCAGGGGTGCTCTATCTGGGGCTGAAGGCGATCGGCCGCGGCGAGAAATTTATCAGCATCGGCATGGTGGTGATGATCTCGGTGCTGGTGATTGCCACGCTGCTGAAAGAGACCACCCGCGTGGGCTATCTGCTCGACGGCAACTGGCTGTATATGGTTCCGGTCTTCAACGTCGTGGCGTTCTGCTTCTCGGCACAGTATATCGTCCCGGAAATGGCGCGGGGCTTCGCCGACAAACCGGAAAAATTGCCTAAAGCCATTATGGTCGGCATGGCGCTGACCTTTACCCTGCTGGCGCTGGTGCCGCTGTCGGTGATCTCGCTTAACGGCCTGGAGAATATTTCGGATGTGGCCACCATCTCCTGGGGCAGGGCGCTTGGCGAATGGGCCTTCTTCTCCGCCAACCTGTTTGCGCTGTGCGCGATGTTGACCTCCTACTGGGGACTGGGCGGCAGCTTCCTGACCAATATCTTCGATCAGTTCCGCCTGGGGAATGACGAACAGCCCGCCCGTCGCCTGATGGTGCTGCTGGTGGTGGCGATCCCGCCGTTCGCGCTGGCCTACAGCGGCATGGTCTCCTTCGTCAACGCGCTCTATTTTGCCGGGGTGTTCAGCGGCGTTATTTTATCGATTATGCCGATCCTGATGCTCAAGGGCGCCCGCCAGCGTGGCGACCTGACGCCGGGCTGGACCTGTCCGGCCTGGATGACCCATCCGCTTATCCAATGCTTCATTGTGTTGTTGTATCTTTGCAGCGCCGTCTACGCGATAGCGTCCGCGGTAGGCTACCTGCCCGCTGGCTGGTAATTAGGGCCTGTTTTGCACCGCGTCCGGTTCATGCTGGCGCGGTTTTTTTATTTGTCACTTATCTGTTACATAGCCCGCAATTTAGTCGTTTCAAATTCCTCAGAATGACGGTATGTTTAGCATAGTGTGCTGCAAAAGCGCGAGCAGCCCCCGGTAGATTAGCTATCATATGCTTTTCCTATCGATATAAACAAAATAATGCGCTAACAAACAACATCACAACAAATGCAAAAACCATAATAATGGGGAGCCTCAGGATGAATATGAAGGGTAAAGCGTTACTGGCAGGATGTATTGCCTTAGTTATGAGCAGCGCGGCGCTGGCGGAAGATATCAAAATCGCGGTAGTCGGGGCGATGTCCGGCCCGGTGGCCCAGTACGGCGATCAGGAATTTACCGGCGCCGAGCAGGCGGTAGCGGATATCAATGCTAAGGGCGGCATTAAGGGCAATAAGCTGCAGATCGTAAAATATGATGACGCTTGCGACCCGAAACAGGCGGTAGCGGTCGCCAACAAAGTGGTCAACGACGGGATCAAATACGTTATCGGCCACCTGTGCTCCTCTTCCACTCAGCCGGCGTCTGATATCTATGAAGACGAAGGCATTCTGATGATCACCCCGGCAGCAACCGCGCCGGAGCTGACCGCGCGCGGCTATAAGCTGATCCTGCGCACCACCGGACTGGACTCCGACCAGGGACCAACCGCGGCGAAATACATTCTCGACAAAGTGAAGCCGCAGCGTATCGCAGTGGTGCATGACAAACAGCAGTATGGCGAAGGTTTGGCCCGTGCGGTGCAGGATGGCCTGAAAAAAGGCGGGGCGAACGTGGTCTTCTTCGACGGGATCACCGCCGGTGAGAAAGACTTCTCCACGCTGGTAGCGCGCCTGAAGAAAGAGAATATCGACTTCGTCTATTATGGCGGCTATCACCCGGAAATGGGCCAGATCCTGCGTCAGGCCCGCGCTGCCGGTCTGAAAACCCAGTTTATGGGCCCGGAAGGCGTAGCGAACGTCTCCCTGTCTAACATCGCCGGCGAGTCGGCGGAAGGTTTGCTGGTGACCAAGCCGAAGAACTACGACCAGGTGCCGGCGAACAAACCGATCGTGGATGCGATCAAGGCGAAGAAACAGGATCCGAGCGGCGCCTTCGTGTGGACCACCTACGCGGCGCTGCAGTCGCTGCAGGCAGGCCTGAATCAGTCTGACGATCCGGCGGAAATCGCTAAATACCTGAAAGGCGTGACGGTAGACACCGTGATGGGCCCGCTGTCGTGGGATCAGAAAGGCGACCTGAAAGGGTTCGAGTTCGGGGTCTTTACCTGGCATGCTAATGGTACGGCGACCGACGCCAAATAATTTAACCGGCGCCTTTCACGCTGCAAATGCGTTGTCTGCGGCCCTCAACCCCGGTCACTTACTGATGTAAGCTCCCGGGGATTTCGGGTCTTGACGCCTTTTTGCCACGCGAAATGCTGGGTTAAATGGGCGGGGCGCCTTTCACGCTGCAAATGCGTTGTCTGCGACCCTCAACCCCGGTCACTTACTAATGTAAGCTCCCGGGGATTTCGGGTCTTGACGCCTTTTTGCAACGCGAAATGCTGGGTTAAATGGGTGGGGGCCTTTCACACTGCAAATGCGTTGTCTGCGGCCCTCAACCCCGGTCACTTACTGATGTAAGCTCC